>NZ_DYYK01000168.1:0-35968 GCF_020741705.1 Bacteroides coprosuis | reverse complement strand
AGCAAAGGACTGAAAATCCTTGTGTCCCTGGTTCGATTCCAGGTGGTACCACAAAAAGCCTCGAAGATTTTCTTCGAGGCTTTTTTATTTTAACTCGTAAAAAGTAGACTTTATTGATTTTATGAGATGCTTCTGAAAAGTTGTAGAATTAATAACTAAGTAATGACCTGGAGTAAGCATATTTGATTATATCAATACTACTTTAATAATATGAAATGGATTTACGATGACACCGACATGGTGATAACATATCGGTGTCATCGTTTCATCATGTCGGTGTCATGACGATATTATGACTTAGTCAAAAGGGCCTCTTATACACTTTCCAACAATGTTTTATCTAGAAAAAGATGAGCTTTGTTTTTTTGATGTAAATTCTAAAGGATTTCTATCTAAATAAACAGTTTATACGCAGTGTACGAGAAGTGTTTTTATCTTCCATTTCGTATTTATATCTGCTTTATTGTAAGCATTAACTTTTTTAGTTTAGAAGTATTATAAGTATCAATATTCATCTACCTTTAATTGCGTTCTATATGTGTTAAGTCTTTCTTGCAGATAAGCTACTTGTTCTTGGTATTCTTTGCTGTTGTATAGATTATTTAATTCTTTCGGATCTTTTTCTAAGTCATAAAACTCATTACAATTTAGGATGTAGTTTCCTTTGCTATCTTGTTCATAGAAGTGAATTAATTTAAATCTATCACTTCTTACTCCATCATGTCGTCTGACTTGATGAATAGCAGGGTAATCATAGTAATGATAATATAAATCTGCTCTCCAATTTTCTGGCTTTTCGCCTCCGAATAGTGGTTCAAGTGTTGTTCCACTCATCTCTTTGGGTTTTTCTATTCCTGCTAAAGATAAGAATGTAGGGGCATAGTCTATGTTTTGGACTAGTGCTTTCGTTCTACTTTGAGCTTTAATCTTTTTAGGATAGGCGATGAGTAGAGGTGTACGCATTGATTCTTCATACATAAATCGTTTGTCAAACCAGCCATGTTCTCCCATATAGAATCCTTGATCGGAGGTATAGACAATAATTGTATTTTCAGTTAGATTTTCTTTTTCTAGATAATCTAATATTCTACCTACTTCATCGTCAATAGATTTTATACATCTCAGATAGTCTCTTAAATATCTTTGATACTTCCATCTTAATATTTCATCCTTAGTCATAGAATTCTTGTTTTTCAAGAATTCTTGATTTTTAGGATGATATGCATTGTTCCAAACTTCAATTTCCTCGGGTGTCATCTGATCTGTAACTTCTTTTTTATAACCTTCGACATTCCATTCTTCACTATAAGGTTTTACATCCGCTAATTCATATATTTTTAAGTCATATACATAGGTCATGGTTTTATTAATTGTCATATCCTGTATATGTGCGGGTTCACATCTAGTTTCATAGTCATCGTAAAATGTATCAGGAATTGGAAACTCTATGTCCTCATAGAGATTTAAATATTTAGGTTCGGGTTGCCAATTTCGATGTGGTGCTTTGTGGTGGACAAGTAAACAAAAGGGTTTATCCTTATCTCTGTTTTTAATAAAATCAATCGATTTATTTGTAATAAGGTGAGTGGCATAACCTTTTTCTTGTTTGAATTCCCCATTGGAGCCTTTGTCTTTAAAGTAGGGGTTATAGTACTCTCCTTGATCATTGAGTACAGAATAGTAATCGAAACCTTTGGGTTCACATTGCATATGCCATTTGCCTACCACTGCTGTTTGATAATTATTTTGCTGTAATAGTTCACTAAAGAATGTTTTGGTCGTATCAATGCCAGCACCCAGAGTTCGCTGACCATTCTGATGGCTATATAGCCCTGTCATAAGGCACGCTCTACTAGGCGTTGAAAGAGAGTTTTCAACAAAAGCTTGTTCAAATAAGATTCCTTGTTTAGCTATGCGGTCAATATTTGGAGTAGGAGCGAGTTGTGATAGAGCATGCCCATAGGCACTTATAGTTTGATAGGAGTGATCGTCGGTCATTATGAAGACAATATTGGGTTGCTTTTCTTCTTTCTCTGTTTTGACCTGTGTACTGCATCCAGGCAGAATACTAGCTGTTAGGGCTAGGTAACCAATTCTTTGTAGGTTTTTCATAATTATAATTTAGAAATTAAAGGTATGGTTCTAAATTTAGGAATAAAAGGGTCTCTATTCTTTGTTTTTATTTATAAAATAGCTTAAAACAAGTGATTTATAAAATCAAGGAGTAATTTTTACAAAGAAAAATGTTGTTGTATTTAATCTTCGGTTGTTTTTGGAAAAATGGAAGTAATAATTGTTTGCAATGAATGCAAATTGTTGATTAATAGGCAGGTGTAAAGATTCGTCTAAGATAAACTTTTTTATTCTTCATAGTGTTAGGAGTCTAAAACCTATTATGCTATGAAATTATATGAATATCAGGCCAAGAGCGTATTCCAAGCTTATGGCATTCCTACCGAAAAGCATTATTTATGTTTCTCTCCTCAAGATGTGGTGGAGGTGTTTAAATCAAATCACTTAGATAAGGCTGTGTTAAAAGCACAAGTACTTACGGGGGGTAGAGGTAAAGCAGGTGGAGTAAAGCTTGTGAAATCTATTGAAGAAGCAGAATTAAGAGCTAAAGAGATTTTCGGAATGCAGATTAAGAATCTTTCCGTTCATCAGTTGTTAGTAAGTGAAGCGATTGAAATAAAAAAAGAATATTATGTAAGCATAACCTTAGATAGAACAACAAAGTCTATGGTTCTTATTTTATCTGCATCTGGAGGTATGGATATAGAACAAGTGGCTAAAGAAACTCCTGAAAAAGTTTTAAAATTTCCCATAGATCCATTTCATGGTATTTTTGATTTTCAAGCAAAAGAATATGCTTATTATTTATCTAGTGATATAAAAGAGGTAAATCAAATAGCCTCAATTTTAAAAAAGCTCTATCATCTTTTTGTTGAGAAGGATGCCTCTTTGGCAGAAATAAACCCTTTGGTGTTATGTGGAAATGGAAAGGTACTCGCCATTGATGGAAAAATGGATATTGATAATAATGCAAAATATCGCCAACCAGAGATTGTCTCGATGTATAAGCCTTCTGGATCAGAAATAATTGAGGAAAAAGCTAAGGAAAAAGGATTTAGCTATGTTCAGTTAGATGGTGATATTGGTTGTATGGTTAATGGTGCAGGTCTGGCAATGACCACAATGGATATGATTCAACTTTATGGAGGCAAACCAGCTAACTTCTTAGACATTGGAGGAAGTTCTAATCCGCAAAAAGTAATTGATGCAATGGAAATTCTTGTTTCTGATCCAAATGTTAAGTCTGTGTTGATTAATATTTTTGGTGGGATTACGCGTTGTGATGATGTAGCAAGAGGATTGCAAGAAGCTTTTAAAACGATAAAAGTAGATATTCCCGTTATCGTACGCCTAACTGGAACGAATGAAGAATTGGGTAGAGCGATGTTGAAAGATACGCCACTAACTGTAGCCCAGACTATGGATGAGGCTACTGAATTAGCTGTAAAAGCATCTCGTTAATAGATCATCATAATCGTAAAAAATAGTACTATGAGTATTCTAATAGATAAAAAAACCAAAGTTTTAGTTCAGGGAATTACAGGTAGAGATGGTAGTTTTCATACAGAGAAGATGCTTCATTCTCATACTCAAATTGTAGCAGGAACTTCTCCTGGAAAAGGAGGAACGACCATTCATGGTGTACCTGTTTTTAATTTAGTGAGTGAAGCAGTGGAAAAGACGGGAGCAAATACTTCTATTATTTTTGTTCCTGCACCTTTTGCTGCTGATGCGATAATGGAAGCAGCAGCCAGTGGTATTCAACTCATCATTTGTATTACTGAGGGTATACCTACTATTGATGTAGTTAAGGCTTACAAATATGCAACTCGTAAAGGGGCTCTTTTAATCGGTCCAAATTGCCCTGGATTGATGTCTTCTGAAGAAAGCTTAGTAGGTATTTTGCCTGCACAGATCTTTAAGAAAGGTCCTATTGGGGTAGTAAGTCGAAGTGGGACTTTAACCTATGAGGTGGTATATCAGCTCTCCAAAGCAGGGTTAGGTCAGTCAACAGCCGTAGGTATTGGTGGTGATCCTGTTGTGGGACTTTACTTTATTGACATCTTAAGAAGATTTGAGTTAGATCCAGAAACCAAAGGAATTGTTTTAATTGGTGAAATTGGTGGTGATGCAGAAGAGCGTGCTGCCGAATACATCCGTGAGCATGTAAGTAAGCCTGTTGTAGCATTTATTGCTGGACGTTCTGCTCCAGCAGGAAAACAGATGGGCCATGCTGGGGCTATAATTTCAAGTGGAAGTGGTACAGCAGAAGAAAAAATAGAGAGTTTGAAAGCAGCTGGTGTAAAGGTTGCTCAAAAGCCATCGGAAATACCTCAATTGATGAAAGATATTTTATTCAATAAATAGAGGGTTAATATAATGTGTTTATTATAGGCTCTAAGAATTACTCTTAGAGCCTTTTTGTAAATGAAAGGATAAAGTAGATTGATAGATACTTGTAAGAAGCTATAAATCAATCGATAAATCTAAATATTATAGGGATATCTATTGAAATATACGAGCTTATAATTCTTGTGAGCTTATAATTACTTATCTTTGAGGTATTCAAAAACCGAAAGAAGAATATGAAGATTCAGTTAGGACGTTTTAATACGCTAAATATTGTAAAAGAAGTTGATTTTGGTCTTTACCTAGATGGTGGAGATTATGGTGAAATCTTATTGCCATCCCGATATGTTCCCGAAGAATATGTTATAGGGGAACCTATCAGTGTGTTCTTATATCTTGATATGGATGAGAGAATGATTGCTACAACTCTAACTCCTCATATCCAAGTCGGCGAGTTTGGTTATTTAGAAGTGTCATGGATTAATGAATTTGGAGCATTTCTAGATTGGGGCTTGATGAAAGATCTGTTTGTACCTTTCCGTGAACAAAAGATGAGCATGGGAGTGGGTAATAAATATATTGTTTACGCTCATGTTGATGAAGAATCTTATCGTATTGTAGGTTCTGCAAAAGTAGAAAAATTCCTATCTAAAGAGCAGCCTCCATACGCAGAAGGCGATGAAGTAGAAATCTTGATTTGGCAGAAATCTGATTTAGGTTTTAAAGCTATTATTGATAATAAATATGGTGGACTGATTTATGATAATGAAGTATTTCAGCCTCTTTACACAGGTATGCGCTTAACTGCCTTTATTAAGCAAGTTCGTGAAGATGGTAAAATAGATTTGATACTCCAAGAGAGCGGGCGTAAGCACGTACTTGATTTTTCTGAAACCTTACTAGACTATCTAGGTAGGAATGGTGGTCAAACCATGTTAAATGATAAGAGTCCTGCTGAAGAGATCTATGAGATTTTTGGTGTTAGTAAGAAGGTTTTTAAAAAGGCCGTGGGTGATTTGTATAAGCGAAGAGAGATAAAACTTGAGCCAGGTAAAATCATTTTGAATAAATAAGAGAATAGGGAAAGCCCTATTTTTGTTAGTAATATTTGCTAGGATGGGGGATTTTCTCATCCTAGTTTTGTTTGTATCAAAATCAACAAACCAATAGTTATGAAAAGGTATAGATATTTCATCGCAGTAGTAGCTTTTCTATTGATAAGCACTAATATATTTGCCTATGGGTATAATACAAGAGAGCAGGCTAGATTCTTAACAGATAAAATGACCTATGAATTGGGACTGAATCCAAGACAATATACTGATGTATTTGAAATAAATTACGATTTTATCAATGCAGCTGAAAGTCTAAGATATGATATTCTGAGAGGTAATTCTGCAGCTTTAGATCGTTATTATAGTTTGCTAGACTATCGGAATCAAGATATTTATTGGGTGTTGAACTCCCGACAATATCGTAGCTTTACCAGTAGAAATTATTTTTACCGTCCTATTTATAGGAGTGGTAGCAATTGGGGATTGAGAATTTTTATTAATTACACCAATCATAATCATTATTATTATGCACCTCCTACCAATTATAGATATTATAATGGTAGATCTTATCGAGGGCAAGGGCAGAACTATTATTATAGAGATCGTTATTCTCATTCACGTTCAGGGAAATATAATTCTTTTCACTCCAATCAAAGGCGATATAATAATGCCCGAAAAGAAGACTTTGGATATAGAGATAAGAGATCTTACAAGAATAGAAAAGAATCTTACTCCAGAGATTATAGACCAAATGAGAATCGTCGAAATATAGAATCTTCAAGAAATAATGTTGATAGAAATCGTTCTTCTCATCGCAATAAAAAAGAATATACTAGACCTAATAATGAAGTTCGTAGAGAAGCGATTGATAGAAGACCACAAACTCGTCCAGAAACAAGAGAAGTAAGACCTAGCCGAGGAGTAAATAATCACAACCCTAACAGGGCAAATAGAAGTAGTGAGAATAGTAGAAGTTCGGTAAGATCAAGAGGTACAAACGAGAGTCATTCTAATAGAAGTGTTGAGCGTAGAAGTAGAAATAACAATACTTCTCAATCAGAAAGATCTAGAGCAAGGAGTACTCAGTCGAGAGCACTTTCTGAAAATGCTAAAAAAGCATCTTTCACTGTTTATGCCAGATAGTTATAAAGTTCATGAGTATCAACACGGAAAACATCATTTAAAACCTTAAAAAATCTATATTTGGTCAGATTATTAAATTGAATAATTTTGTAATGCCAATCTTCTTTACGAATTTTGTGAGATATAAAAAATAGTAATCCTTTAATTAAAATATAATGAATTCTAACATGGAAAGACCCTATGTAGTAGGGATAGATATAGGTGGAACTAATACAGTCTTTGGGATTGTTGATGCTCGTGGTAATATTATAGATAGTGGATCTGTAAAAACTCAGACTTATCTATCTCCAGATAAATACGTAGAGGATGTTTGTAAAAACCTTCTTCCATTAATTGAAAAGAATGGTGGCGTTGAAAAAATTAAAGGTATTGGTGTAGGTGCTCCTAATGGTAACTATTATACAGGTACCATAGAGTTTGCTCCAAACTTGCCATGGAAAGGTGTTATACCTTTGGCTGCCATGTTTGAAGAACGCCTTAATATACCTACAGCATTAACCAATGATGCTAATGCGGCAGCAATTGGTGAAATGACTTATGGTGCTGCTCGTGGTATGAAAGACTTTATCATGATTACACTTGGTACAGGTGTAGGTAGTGGTTTGGTTATTAATGGTCAAATGGTTTATGGTCATGATGGGTTTGCAGGGGAGCTGGGACACGTTTGTGTAGATCGTCAACATGGTAGACCTTGTGGTTGTGGGCGTAAAGGTTGTCTTGAAACTTACTGCTCTGCTACAGGTGTTGCTCGTACTGCTCGTGAAATTTTAGCATCTCATACAGAGCCTAGTTTGTTGAGAGATGTTCCTGCTGAAAAAATAACATCAAAAGATGTTTTCGATGCAGCAGAAAAGGGGGATGAGATAGCAAAAGAAATTTTTGAATTTACAGGGAAGATTCTCGGTGAAGCTCTTTCTGATTTTATTGCATTCTCAAGTCCTGAAGCTATTGTTCTATTTGGAGGTTTAACAAAATCGGGTGATTATATTATGAAACCGATCCATAAAGCAATGGAAGATAATGTCTTGAATATCTATAAAGGCAAAACAAGATTATTAATCTCTGAACTTAAAGATTCTGATGCTGCTGTTCTTGGAGCAAGTGCTCTTGCTTGGGAATTGAAAGATTTATAGAATATAAGATCTAAAGAAGATATACAATATGATGAGTCTGTCTAACATTAAAGTTGGGCAGACTCATTTTTTTATACTGAATTCTTTTCTATCCTATTCTGGAATAGTAGATTAAAGAAGAATAAAGTTTTCCTTATTAGAGATAAAAAAAGGCTGCACAATGGCAGCCTTAATATCTTATAAAGAAAAATAGAATTAAGCGTTAACTCTTCTTTCTTTAATTCTAGCTCTCTTACCAGTACGTTCACGTAGGTAGTAAAGTTTAGCACGACGTACGCGACCCACTTTGTTCACTTCGATATTATCAATAGCTGGTGATTCAATTGGGAAAATACGTTCAACACCTACAGTACCAGACATTTTACGAACAGTAAAACGTTTTTTGTCACCATGACCTGCAATTTTGATAACTACACCACGGTAAAGCTGTACACGTTCTTTGGTACCTTCAATAATACGATAGGCTACAGTTACTGTGTCCCCTGCTTTAAAGCTTGGATGCTGCTTACCAGTAGCGAATGCTTCCTCTGCAATTTTAATTAAATCCATTATTCTAATTATTATAAGTTTATCGTTATAACGCAACATATCAAGCAACACTTCATGACAGCGATTACGTCAAAGCGGTGCAAAGTAACTAATTATTTGTAAGATTGCCAAAAGAATGATTGTTAAAAAGAGTAAGAACTAGGCTCAAAATCTTATCTTTGCTTTGAATAAAGGATAATATTTATGAGAAAGAATGTATTTAGAAGTCAAGGGATAACTGCGTTATCTTTAGCACTTATATTGGGTTTGAGTTCTTGCAGCCCAAAACAAAAGTATCAAATTTCTAATATTGAAGGTAATGCTATAACTATTGATTCAATATGGGATAAACAACCAAATCAAGAGGCAGTAGATATTCTTGCTCCTTATAAAGCGGGTGTAGATAGTGTCATGAATCAAGTTGTGGGGTATAGTAAGGAAACACTAAATAAATATCGTCCAGAAAGTCCTTTGTCCAATTTAATTGCAGATGTTTTACGTGAAGCAGCTACAGATGTTATTGGTCATCCAGCAGATTTAGCTTTGATGAATATTGGTGGAATAAGAAATATATTACCTGCAGGAAACATTACTACAGGTACAGTCTTTGAAATTCTTCCATTTGAAAACTCTCTTTGTGTATTGCAGATTAAAGGAAAGTTTGTAAAAGAGTTGATGAAGAATATCGCTACCGTACAAGGTGAAGGAGTGAGTAACATAGAGTTGGTTATAACCAAAGAGGGAGATGTTATTTCTGCTAAGGTGGGAGACAAAGAGATTGATGATGAAAAAATATATTCATTAGCTACTATAGATTATCTAGCAGATGGTAATGATGGAATGACAGCCCTAATGCAGCAAGAGTCTAGAGAATGTCCAGCAGGAGCTACTTTGCGTGGTCTATTTATGGAGTATGTAAAAAAACAAACAGCTCAAGGTAAAGAGGTTTATGCAAAGATTGAAGGTAGAATTCAGGTAAAATAAAGAATTTTAAAGAAGGAAAAAATGACTAAATACAATTTAAATAAAAATATAATAGTAGTTCTTTGCTTATTAGTAAGTGGATTTGGATCTATAGCTTATGGTCAAGTAAAAGAGCTTTATGTTTTTCATACCAATGATACACATAGTAGGATTGAGCCGATAGATAAAACCTCTTCCGATAAATATGCGGGTAAAGCAGGGTATGTAAGAAGGGCTACTGCTGTAGAGCAACTCCGTCAGGAACATAAGAATATGTTGCTTTTTGATTGTGGTGATTTCTCTCAGGGAACTCCTTATTATAATATGTATAAAGGAGAAGTTGAGATAAATTTGATGAATGCTATAGGATATGATGCAGCTACTATTGGAAATCATGAATTCGATTTTGGTTTAGAAAATATGGCTCGTCTATTTAAAATGGCAAATTTCCCAATCGTATGTGCAAACTATGGTTTTGAAGGTACAGTTTTAGAATCACTAGTGAAACCTTATATTATTTTAAATAAGGATGGTTTGAAGATTGGTGTATTTGGACTTAGTCCTAAAATGGAGGGACTTGTTCAAGCCTCTAATTGCGAAGGTGTAACTTATCAAGATCCTATCGAGATAGCTAATAAGGTAGCTCATCACCTTAAGATGGAAGAAGATTGTGATGTTGTTATTTGTTTATCACACTTAGGCCTTAGACCATCTGCTTTAAATCAAGATAGTGATCAAGTATTGGTACGCAACACGGCTAATATTGATGTTGTGCTTGGTGGTCACTCTCATACATTTATGAAAGAACCAGAAATTGTTTTAAATAAAGAAGGAAAGAGCGTACCTATTTCACAAATGGGAAAAAATGGTGTATTTTTAGGAGAGTTTAAGATAACCTTTGAACCTGCTAAGTAACAAACAACTTAAAAGAACACTATGTTAAAGAAAATAATAACTATTGCTTTATTGTCAATAGTCGTATTTACAGGAAAGGCTCAAGTTGAGCCTTTTGTTTTAAATGGAAATCCTACAGAGATAGCAAAAAGAGAAGCTTGGGTAGATTCGGTATATAATCAAATGAGTTTGGAACAACGAGTCGGACAATTATTTATTTTTACTATTGCTCCTCAAATGAATAAGCAGAATCAAGCACAGCTAAAGAAGGTTGTTCAAGATTATCATGTAGGAGGATTATTATTTTCAGGAGGGGAGGTAGCAAATCAAGTTAAACTTACTAATATGGCTCAGGAGTGGGCAGAGACTCCTCTGATGATTACTTTTGATGGGGAATGGGGTTTGGCTATGCGATTAAAGAATACACCTAAGTTTCCTAGGAATATGGTATTGGGTTCTATTACCGATGAAACACTACTTTATGCTTATGGCAAAGAAATGGGTAGAGAGTGTAGAGAAATGGGTGTTCATGTGAATTTTGCTCCTGTAGGAGATGTTAATGTGAATCCGAATAACCCAGTAATCAATACTCGTTCTTTTGGTGAAAATCCTCAAAACGTAGCTAATAAAGTTATAGCTTATAGTAAAGGACTAGAAAGCCAAGATGTGTTATCTGTTACCAAACACTTTCCTGGTCATGGAGATACTAATGTAGATTCTCATAAAGCTTTACCTATACTTCCTTTTGATAGAGCAAGGTTGGACTCGGTAGAACTTTATCCGTTTAAAGCCTTAATTGAGGCAAAATTAGGCGGAGTAATGGTAGGGCATTTGGATGTTCCTGCTTTAGGGACCAAATCGGGAGAGCCTTCTTCTTTATCTTATTCTGTTGTTCAAAAAACATTGAAAGACTCATTGGGTTTTACTGGATTAGTCTTTACAGATGCCTTAGCAATGAAGGGTGCTGGATCACATGGGGGAGTTTGTTTGAAAGCTATTCAGGCTGGAAATGATATGTTGCTTACTCCACCTCAAATAAAAAGAGAGCTAAATTTGGTGGTTGAGGCTGTAAAAAAAGGTGTTTTACAAGAGAGAATTATCGAAGAGAAGTGTAAGAAAATTTTAACTTATAAATATGCTTTAGGACTAGATAAGCCTCAACGCATTCAACTCTCTGGATTAGACCAACGTATTAATACTCCCGAAGCTAAAGAGTTAATAAAGCAAATCGAATTGTCAGCGATTACTTTAATCAAAAATGTAGGAGCTACATTACCTCTACACCCTAGTATTAAAAAAGTGGCATTAGTTTATAGTGGATCTGCAGATGAATACAATACTTTATCTAACTCATTAGCGAGTGAATATACTGTTGATAAAATAGCTATTGATCCTTCTTTATCTGTGGCTTCAAGAAATTCTTTACTAAATAAGCTTGAAAAGTATGATCGAGTATTTGTTTGCTTGTCCGATAAAAACTTAGAGAGATATGATACATACTTTGAGGTTCTTCAAACTAATAGACCTTTAAGCTTTATCTTCTTTACAGGAGGGCAAAACTTACGTAAGATGGAAAAGAGTATTAAAAATGCTGAAGCAGCAATTTTAGCACATGCCAATGATACTCATATTCAAGAAGGTGTAAGCCAAGTATTACGTGGTACCCGAATAGCATCTGGAAGATTAGCAGTAAGTATTGGTGTAACCTATCCTGCAGGTACAGGAGTATTAAAAGTAGAAGAAGAAATTGAAGGTGATACTAAGTATTTAGCAGAAGATCTTGGATTTATCCCATCAGTTTTAGAACAGATAGATTCTATTATGTTGGAATCTATCCAAGAAGGAGCATTTACAGGGGCACAAGTAGCCGTATTGAAAGATGGGCATTTTGCCTATCATAAATCTTTTGGCTCTTATACGGGGGATGGTTCTCACACAGTAAATAATGATAACTTTTTTGATTTGGCTTCATTATCAAAAACAACAGGTACTTTACTAGCTATAATGAAGCTATATGATAGTGGAAAGTTGAATTTATCCGATCGGATATCAGATTTTATCCCCGAATTGAAGAGTACAGATAAGCAAAATATAACGATTCAAGAATTACTATTTCATGAGTCGGGAATGCCAGCAGGATTATCTGTCTATGATGAAATTATAGATAAAAAAAGCTTTGTAGGGTCACTATATAAGAATAAAAAAGACGCTAAACATACAGTTAGATTGGGGTCAAGATTATGGGCTAATCCAAACTATAAGTTTGAAAAAGGGTTAGTATCCTCAGTGAAAACAGATAAACATACTCTTCAAGTGGCTGATAATTTATGGTTTGATTCATCTATTAAGGATCGTATGATGGAGGTGATTATGGATAAATCTCTTTTGAGTAAAAAGTATCGTTATAGTTGTCTTGGATTTATTTTATTACAGCGAGCAGTTGAAAATATATCTGGTATGAAGATGGATGAGTTCTTGGAGCAAAATTTTTATGAGCCCATGAAGCTTGAAATCATGTACAATCCTTTAACTAAAATAAATAAAGAACAAATAATACCCTCTAATGATGATCGTTTTTTTAGGAAAGAAGTCTTACAAGGTTATGTGCATGATGAAACTGCAGCATTATTAGGAGGAGTTTCTGGTAATGCAGGATTATTTGGTAGATCAGAAGATGTAGCTCGTGTTTACCAAATGCTTTTGGATGGGGGAGTTTATCAGGGAAAAAGATATTTAGGTGAAAGCACCTGTAAGTTGTTTACAACGAAAAAATCAAAAATTAGTAGGAGAGGGCTAGGTTTTGATAAGCCTAATTCCATAAAAGGACAATCTAGTCCATGTAGTGAATCTACTCCTTTGGAAACTTTTGGTCATACTGGTTTTACTGGTACTTGTGCCTGGGCAGATCCTGTTCATAACTTAGTTTATGTTTTTTTGAGTAACCGTATTTATCCCTCGGTATGGCCTAATAAATTATCTTCTTTGGAAGTAAGAAAGAAAGTACAAGAAATAATATATCAATCGTTAAAAGAAGAGATATAGATTGAATAAAATAAGAAAAGCAGCGATCGCTGCTTTTCTTATTTTCCTATATCCTATTTAAATAGAGGCTTTATTAGTTGGGGTATTTCAATATTATCTGCTAGAATCTTTTTAAGGAGCTTTTGCCCATTCTCTGTAAGGCTAAAAAACATTTGTCGTTTATCTTCTTTTCCAAGACTTCTAACGATAAGTCCTTTATCTTCTATACCACCTATTATTTTAGAAGTATGAGCAGGTTTTAACTCAGTACGCTCAGATAGGGCTGAAGATGTCATTTCTGAATCAGCCTCTTTTAAAGAACATAATATCATGGCTTCGTTAAGAGTTACCCCGTATGCTGTCTCAAAAGAGTTTTCAAATTCCGATAGCGCCTTATACAGGTCCCTCATAACGCATATTGTTTTCATATTCCTTTCTTTTTAGATGAATAAATTACCATTGGCTTGATCGGCTCGCTCCATATAGGTTGCTACTCCACCAATAGTTACTTCTGGTAAAAGTTCTTCTTTATCAACTCCCATTACGTCCATAGACATTTGACAAGCAATAAATTCTACTCCAGACATAAGAGCCTGTCTGCGTAAAGATTCTAAGGAGTCAATGTTTTTTGACTTCATAACGTAACGCATCATTTTACGTCCCATGCCACCCATATTCATTTGAGATAACTTCAGTTTTTTAGAGTCTGAAGGCATCATCATGCTAAACATTCTACTGATTAAATCTTTCTTAAGTTTTGGTTTATTAGCTCTCTTAATAACATTTAATCCCCAGAAAGTGAAAAATATGGTAACTTTTTGTCCTGTGGCTGCGGCTCCATTTGCCAAAATAAATGTAGCAAGGGCCTTGTCTAAATTATCGCTGAACATGATGAATGTTTTACCTTTAGGCGAAGATACAGCTTTTGCACTATTTGAATCTTCTGGGGAACTCTTTTTTATTAAAATAGTGTGTTTCCCTTTTTCTGAATTCTTACTGATGAATTGATTTCCAGTAGATCCGCACCAAGCTTCAGCATCTCTAGCAAAAGCAGGATCAGTAGATGTGATTTGTATGCATTGGTTGGGTTCAATTTCATCAATGCTTTGTTTCAATTTCATAATTGGACCTGGACATTGAAGACCACAAGCATCAATTTTTATTGTTTCTGAAGGAATTGTGTTTTCTTTTATTTCGTTTGCACGTATGCTATTATTTGAACTATCATTCTTTTTGGGAGTTGTATCTATTGTTGCAGCCTTGTAGATTTTTGTACCACCACTCAGGCTATATATATTGGTAAATCCTTGTCCCGCAAGTAATCGATAAGCAAGATAACCTCTCAAGCCAACAGCACAGAATAAATAAACATCCTTATCTTTAGGAATGTCATTTAACCTATTTCTCATATCATCGAGAGGGATATTTAAGGACCCCTGGAGTGTACTTACAGCACATTCTGCTTCAGTACATACATCGACTAATACCACTTTATTTAAATCAGCGTTTTTTAGATCTCTCCAAGTAACTATTTTAAGTTTGCCTTTCAGAATGTTTTCAGCCGTATATCCTGCAATTGCTACAGGGTCTTTAGCTGAAGCAAAAGGAGGAGCATAAGCATGTTCTACCGCCATTAAATCATATATCGTTCCTTGGTGTTTGATAATAAGTGCTATTTGATCTATTCTTTTATCTACTCCATCATAGCCTACTATTTGTGCTCCATATAATTTTCCATCTTTAGGTGAGAATGTTATTTTGATACTTAAAGGTAGTGCATCTGGATAGTATCCTGCATGTGAGCTGCCATGAGTTGTAGATGAAAGATATTCTATACCTTCTTGTTTTAATCTTTTTGCAGGCAACCCTGTAGAGGCTACTGTTAAGTCGAAGACTTTAGCTATTGCTGTACCTATAGCACCTTCATACTCTCTATTATCTCCAAGAATATTATCTCCTGCAATTCTACCTTGTCTATTGGCTGGTCCTGCAAGATAATTTAACCAGGGCTTACCTGTGATAGGATGTGGAAATTCAATAGCATCACCGATAGCATAAATATCTTTATCTGACGTTTGAAGTTGTTTGTTGACTTTAATCCCACCTGTCGTTCCAAGTTCTAAATTAGCTTCTTTAGCTAGAGTTGTAAGAGGACGAACACCTATAGATAAAATTACTAAATCTGTTTGTAGTTGTTTTCCACTTTTAAAGTTTACTATAAGTCCTGCATCCTTTTTCTCAAAGGAAGTTACAGCCTCCTTTAGATAGAGATCTACATTTTTTTCCAATAAGTGTTGATGTACAAGAGAAGCCATAGAAAAATCAATAGGCGCCATTACTTGGTCAGCCATTTCTACAATTGAAACTTTTGCTCCAGCTTCTTGTAAATTTTCAGCCATTTCTAAACCAATAAAACCACCTCCTATAACTACAGCATTTTTTACATTTCTATTATCAATAAAGGCTTTTATTTGGTCGGTGTCATTTACATTTCGAAGAGTAAATATGCCTTCGCTATCAATGCCAGGCAAAGGAGGTTTAACTGGTGTTGCACCAGTTGAGATAAGTAATTTATCATAGGATTCTTCATAAGAGCTTCCATCATCTTTTTTGATTTGAATGGTTTTGTCTTCTTTGTTAATATGTATAACCTCACTATTAGTGCGAACATCAATATTAAATCTGTTTCCGAATGATTCAGGTGTTTGCACAAATAGCCTATCTCTATCAGTAATTACTCCTCCTATATAATAAGGTAATCCACAATTGGCATATGAAATGTATTGCCCTTTTTCCAAAAGGATAATTTCTACTTTCTCGTTGTTTCGTCTAATTCTTGCTGCAGTAGTAGCTCCACCTGCAACTCCTCCGATAATTACAATCTTGCTCATTATTATTCTTTGTTATAAATAGTTTCCTAAGGAAATAACATTTACTGTGTAGTAAAGGTTCATTTTTTACGAGAAAAAGTTTGAAAGGACCGTGAAAACAAATCAATATTTGTATATTGGAGAAATATTTCTGTAAGTAATTATGAAAGGCTGTTGTTTGCTATAAAGTTGCATAACTTCTGTATTTATGTGCATTACAGTATAGATAGTAAATAGAGGATATGCGGTATAGTGATTGATAATTACTTATGAAATAATAATTAACCTTTTATTTTTTATCTAAATTCAATACGATGAATACTATGTTATTAACCGCTGCACAAGACATGATGCTCAATGTAAATTGGCTAGATGTGTTGATGGCAGTAATTCCTGTTTTACTCTTAATTATTTTATTGGGGGTGATGAAAGTGTCTGGAGACAAAAGTGCTGTGCTTACATTGGTGGCTACTATTATTATTGGAATAGTAGGTTTTAAATTCCCTATTGCTGATACAGGACTTGCAGTATGGTATGGCATACTTAAAGCTATTTTCCCTATTCTTATTATTATTGTGATGGCTATTTTTAGTTACCAAATATTGGTTTATACTAAAAAAATGGAAATCATAAAGAGTCAATTTACCTCTATCTCGTCTGATAAATGTATTCAAGTATTGTTGTTGACTTGGGGCTTTGGGGGGTTACTCGAAGGTATGGCTGGGTTTGGTACTGCTGTAGCTATCCCTGCTGCTATTCTTATTAGTTTGGGTTTTAAACCCGTGTTTGCAGCTGTTGTCAGTTTAATAGCGAATAGTGTTGCTACAGGATTCGGTGCTGTGGGTACTCCCGTAATTGTGTTGGCACAGCAAGCTGGCGTAGAAAGTATTCAAACTTTAAGTACACAGATTGTTGTTCAGCTATCTCCATTAATGTTTATCATTCCATTTATTTTATTATTTATGACAGACTCTCGAATGAAGTCAGTCCCTCGTCATATTATATTAAGTATATTGGTTGGTGGAGTTTCTTTATTTGTACAATATATAGCTGCTAGGCATATGGGAGCAGAGACTCCTGCTATCTTAGGAAGTATAGCTTCTATTATAGTTATAATCGCTTATGCTAAACTCTTCCCTACAAAAGAAGATAAAGAGAATAAAAGAGAGAAGGAACACTTTACTTTTAGTCAGATTCTTAAAGCATGGAGTGTTTATGGCTTGATTCTTTTACTTGTAATATTAACAAGTCCAATACTACCATTTAGAGCTTCACTAATGGAAATGGTAAGTACTACTTGGACATTCTCTATATTTGACTCTACGGCTGGTGAGGCACTGAATAGATCTCTTTCTGTTTATTGGTTGGTAGATACAGGTATACTATTATTCTTAGGTTCTATAATAGGAGGTTTAATTCAAGGAGCTTCTATAGGTGAACTATTCAAATTACTGGGTAAGGTGTTAAAGATGCAATATAAAACTATTATTACTGTTTGTTCTTTGATAGCCCTATCCTCTATTATGGATTTCTGCGGCATGATAGGTGTTCTTGGTATTGCACTAGCTACCTTAACAGGTCCTCTATATCCATTATTTGCTCCAACAGTAGGTTGTTTAGGAACATTCCTTACAGGTAGTGACACTTCTTCAAACATTCTATTTGGTAAGTTACAAGCTTCAGTAGCTCATGCCACAGGTGCTGATCCTAGTTGGTTGGCTGCAGCCAATACAGCAGGAGCAACAGGTGGCAAAATTATATCACCACAAAGTATCGCTGTGGCTACTTCTGCATGTGGTCAGCAAGGTCAAGAAGGTGCAATTATGAAGAAGGCTATTCCTTTTGCTTTAATCTACATTGTTGTAGCAGGGCTTATGGTGTACTTCGTTCCTAAAATTGTAGGAGCTGTTGTTTTTTAATTTAATAAAGATTTTAATATTTGGTATAAAGAAGGCTGTCACGTGACAGCCTTCTTGTTTTGTATATGTTTGATCTTTGAATTTCAACTATCACAAAGGTTACTATTATATATTCTATATGGTTTTCTGATAAGCTATCCTAGGCGTACCATCATCCGTATAAATAATGCCACATTTTACAAAGTTCTCAGTATCTAGAATGTGTTGCATAGGTTTGTTGTCAGTATGTGTATCAATCCTTATATTTGGGTGTTGTTGGAAGCACCATTGGATGATTCTTCTGCCTAATCCTTTTATTTGACCATTGCTAGCTATGCGATGAATTGTAATATAAGGGTCTTCATTTATCCAATTTCCTTGTACTATTTTTAAATAAGTAGAATCAACTCCTCTAATACATGCAAAAGTTCCAAGGATTGAATTTTGTTCTCTACAAATAAAACAGTTTTGATTGTTTATGTCGTTTAAGAGCACTTCTTGAGATGGATAATTATCTTGCCACTGGGAAGAATTACCCATTTTCTTCATTTCGGCTCTTGCAAAAGAAAATATTTCTAGGATAATTTGTAAATCTTGAACTGTAGCTAATTCTATTGTCATGACTTTTATTTCTAAAGTATTTAAATAATCATAGATAGAGCAAATTTATAAGTTTTGAATTGAGTTCAAGAGTTATTTGTTAAGATTTTAAGGGAATAGAGTTACATTTCAATACTAGTATGATATTAGCATATCGGTGTCATCGCATCTGCATGTCGGTGTCATCGTATCATCATGTCGGTGTCATGATAGTACTCTGTCTAGATTAAAAATAGTTTTATTTATGCAAAAGTATGAATCAGAACTCCAATTTATATGTATGAATATATTATGAGTAGCTCTGAAATAGGCTGTAATGAAATATCTCAATTTTGGAGAATAAAAAAAGAGAGTTGTTAGACACACAACTCTCTTTTCTTTTGTAGCGGGACCGAGACTTGAACTCGGGACCTCATGATTATGAATCATGCGCTCTAACCTGCTGAGCTATCCCGCCATCACTTATTTCGTGATTGCGAGTGCAAATATAGAGCTTTAATTTTTACTCGCAAAAAAATACGCCTGTTTTTTTAAAACTTTTTGTTTATATCATTTGTCAATGGATTTTCAACTTGTTAAATAACTCCGATGGTTACTTATTTAGATGTATTTATTCTATATTCGCAAAAAGTAGTTATATTGCTATTTACAATCACAACAATAATACTATGGCAAGAAAGAAAATACACTTAGAATATATCCTTGACTCAACTTCAAAAGATATTGTTTGGGATGCTATAAGTACTCCCTCAGGACTTGAAGGTTGGTTTGCAGATCATGTAGAATCCGATGATAAAACGGTCACCTTTTTTTGGGGCGAAAATGATGAAGAAAGTAGGCAGGCAGAAATTGCTGGTATTAGGACCTATTCTTATATTAAATTTAAATGGCTTGATAACCCTAATAAAAGAGAATACTTTGAACTACGAATGAACGTAAATGAGCTAACAAATGACTTTGTGTTAGAGATAAAAGATTTCTCGGATGCGGATGAAGTAGATGACCATGAAGAATTATGGGATAGCCAAATAGAAACATTAAGACGAATAAGAGGTTTTTAATTAACTATATGACTCATTCTTTTTCCATGCTCCTTTTTTTGTAGTAGTTTTGTATACTGAATTGCATACGAATCACTTTTAGGATGCTGAAATTAAAAAAACTAGATAAATTTGTTTTAAAAAGCTTTGGGCTTTTATTTATCGCTACCTTCTTTATATGTCTGTTCATCTTTATGATGCAGTTTTTGTGGCGATATGTGGATGATTTGGTTGGTAAAGGTCTAGAGATGACAGTTCTTGGGCAGTTCTTCTTTTACTCTGCCTTAACATTGATACCTGCCTCACTCCCTTTGGCTACACTTTTAGCATCACTTATTACTTTTGGTAATTTTGGTGAGCGCTTTGAGTTGTTGGCTATGAAAGCGGCTGGAATTTCTTTGTTTAAGATAATTCGTCCACTTATGATTCTTGCCGTTTTATTATGTGGAATATCCTTTGTGTTTCAAAATAATATAGGACCAAAAGCTTTCTCTAAGCTTACAACCCTCCTAATTTCTATTCGTCAGAAATCTCCCGAACTTGATATACCAGAAGGTATATTCTATGATGAAATAGATGGATATAATATTTTTGTTAAAGAAAAGGATCGCAAAACAGGTCTACTCTACGATGTAATAATCTACGAGTTCTCTGAAGGCTTTGATAATGCTCGAATTATTGTTGCTGACACAGGTCAGTTGGCTATGACTGCCGATAAACAGTATCTTTATTTGCACTTGTATTCGGGTGAAATGTTTGAAAACATTAGACAAACAGGTGTAAGTAAAGGAAATGTTCCTTATCGCAGGGAGTCTTTTAAAGAGAAACATGCCTTAATAGAATTTGACTCAGGTTTTAATATGGCAGATGCCAGTATTATGGATAAGCAATCGGGTAGTAAAAATATGCAAACCTTGAGGCATTCTATAGATTCTATGGTTTCACAAAATGATAGTGTTGGTATAGCCAATTATGAGTATGCCCAAGATAGGTCTTTTGATGTAGATCGAAACTTATCTAAATCGGACTCTATAAAAGTGGAAGAACAAAGGATTTTAGGAACTATTAATGTTGATAGTTTGTTCAATGTTTCAACCTTGAAGAAAAAACAAAGTGTGCTTAATCTAGCTAAAAGAGATATCGAGTCACTAGCTACAGATTGGAGTTTTAGGGAAGTTGAAGTTAAAAATACGGATCTTCAAATACGAAGACACCTTATGGCATGGCATGAGAAGATAACACTTTCATTTGCTTGTCTAGTATTTTTCTTTATTGGGGCCCCACTTGGTTCTATTATACGGAAAGGTGGACTAGGAATGCCCGTTGTCATTTCTGTGCTAATCTTTATTATCTATTATATAATCAATACTATGGGTTCTAAGATGGCCCGAGAAGGAGAATGGATAGTTTGGATTGGTATGTGGATGAGTACTCTTATTTTGGCTCCCGTGGGAGGCTTTTTAGCTTATAAATCTAATAGAGATTCAGTAATTTTAAATTCAGACTTGTATATCGGTTGGATAAAGACAATCCTAGGTATTCGTCCTGAACGGCATATAGTACGTAAGGAAGTTGTCATTGAAGAGCCTAATTATAATGAGTGTCTATCTCGAGTCTATGACTTGACCAATAAGTTCAATGCTTATTTAAAAACTCATCGTTTACTAAAAGCACCTAGTTATTTGAAGTTGTGGTTTGCTAAAGTTGAACCCAATGAGATTAGTCTATATTTAGACGAATTAGAATTAATTGTCGAAGAGTTATCAAACTCTAGATCTTTAGAAATATTGAATGTGTTAAATAAATATCCGATTATTCCGCATAGAGCACATACAAGACCTTTTAAATTTACATGGTTGAATACCATCTTTGGTATTGTGTTCCCTATCGGATTATTCTTTTATGTTAGAGTATGGATATTTAGAGTGCGTTTATCAAAAGATATAAAAAAGGTATTAGCCGTTAATAATGAGCTAGCAAATATTATAGAGAGGAATAAGTAATTATGAAAGAATTTGAATTAAATACCATAGAAGAAGCGATAGCTGACTTCAAAGATGGTAAGTTTGTTATTGTTGTTGACGATGAAGATCGTGAAAACGAAGGGGATTTTATAATTGCGGCAGAAAAAATCACTCCTGAAAAAGTGAACTTTATGCTTCGCTATGGTAGAGGAGTACTTTGTACACCAATTACTGAAGAACGTTGTGATGAACTTGATTTAGAAATGCAAGTATCTGCAAATACTTCAATGTATGAAACTCCTTTTACTGTAACTGTAGATAAAATTGAAGGTTGCACTACTGGCGTTTCTATGCATGATAGAGCTGCTACTATTTTAGCTTTGGCTAATCCTAATACTAAACCAACAGAGCTGGCTCGTCCAGGTCACGTAAATCCACTTCGTGCTCGTTCAAGAGGAGTGTTGCGAAGAGCAGGTCATACCGAAGCGACTGTAGATCTATGTAAACTAGCAGGTTTATATCCTGCAGGTGCATTGATTGAAATTATCAATGAAGATGGAACCATGGCTAGACTTCCTCAATTAATGGAAGTATCGAAACGTTTTGGCATCAAAATTATTTCTATAGCAGATCTTATTAAATATCGTTTACACCAAGAAGCTATTGTAGAAAAAGGAGAAGAAGTAGATATGCCTACAGAGTATGGTCATTTCAGATTAATCCCTTTTAAACAGAAATCAAATGGACTAGAACATGTTGCCTTAATAAAAGGTACATGGAAAGAAGATGAACCTGTTCTTGTTCGTGTTCACTCTTCTTGTGTAACTGGCGATATCTTTGGTTCTCGTCGTTGCGAGTGTGGTGACCAATTACATGAAGCTATGCGAATGATTGAAGAGGCAGGTAAAGGAGTTGTTGTATATATGAATCAGGAAGGTCGAGGAATTGGCCTTATGAATAAAATAGCTGCATATAAACTCCAAGAAGAAGGCTTAGATACTGTAGATGCAAATCTTCATTTAGGTTTTAAAGCTGATGAAAGAGACTATGGTGTTGGTGCACATATCTTACGTGAAGTAGGAGTCTCAAAGATGAAGTTGATGACGAACAATCCGATTAAACGAATTGGTCTTGAATCTTATGGTCTTGAAATAGTAGAGAACGTAGGTATTGAGATTAAACCTAATAAATACAATAAGGTTTATTTAGAAACCAAGCAGAAACGAATGGGACATAACTTGCATGTTGCCAAATAAATAATAGAAGAAAAGGCTGACCAATTGGTCAGCCTTTATTTTAAATTGAATTTGTTTTCAATTTTTATTCTGCAGGGTGGATAGCTTCTGATGGGCAAACATCTGCACAAGTACCACAGTCTGTACAAATATCAGCATCAATAGAATAGATATCACCTTCAGAAATAGCTTCTACTGGACACTCGTCAATACAAGTACCACAAGCTATACAGTCTTCATTAATTACGTAAGCCATTTTTCTTTAATTTTAAAAAGTTATTAGTACTAATTTAGTCTCAGCAAAAATAAGAGTTTATTTGATTACTTACTACCTTTATCTAATATTTTTGCGAAGACTGTACTTAAAAGTACTTTTGATAGAACGGCTATAAATTCTCTATATTAAGATATTACGGTAAAATTTCAACTATCTGATAAGAAAGACCTGTTTTCGTTTGATATCTATTCTTTTTAGTAATTTTGTAGCCTGAATATTGTAAACTTTGAGCTTATGCCACTAAACATACCCAACAACTTACCTGCAATATCATATCTAGAGGAGGAAAATATTTTTGTTCTAGATGGATTTAGAGCGATATCACAAGATATTCGCCCTTTGAAGATTGCTGTTTTAAATTTGATGCCTTTAAAAATAGAAACAGAAACAGATTTGATCCGTTTGTTGTCAAATACTCCATTGCAGATAGAATTAACGTTATTGAAAATTGGCTCTCATATTCCCAAGAATACCCCTGCGGAACATATGGATCAATTTTATGTTGATTTTGCAGAAATTGAATCACAAAAATATGATGGATTAATAATCACAGGAGCTCCTGTCGAGAATATGCCCTTTGAAGAAGTTGATTACTGGGATGAGTTAGTTACTATTTTAAACTGGTCAAAGACGCATGTTACTTCTACAGTACATATTTGCTGGGCTGCTCAAGCAGGTTTATACCATCATTATGGAATATCTAAACATCTTCTGAAACAAAAGATGTTTGGCGTTTTCCCCCATTATATATTGGTGAAAAATCACCCCTTGTTTAGAGGCTTTGATGATGTGTTTTACGTACCGCATAGTAGGCACACAGAAGTAAAAATAGAAGATATATTGGCTTGTCCCGAACTGCAACTTTTATCTGTCTCAGATGAGGCTGGAGCATATATGGTCTCAGCTCGTAATGGGAGAGAAATATATATAACAGGTCATTCGGAGTATACCGCATTTACGCTTGATAATGAATATAAGAGAGATTTGTCTAAAGGCTTAAATATTCAAATTCCAAGAAATTATTATCAAGGAGATAATCCTAATAATGATCCCGTTGTACGATGGAAAGCACATGCCAATTTATTGTTTTCTAATTGGCTTAATTATTTTGTTTATCAACAAACCCCATTTAAAATAGAAGAGATAAGATGAGAAAAAGAGAAATAGAACTGTTAGCTCCAGCTAAAAACCTAGAATGTGGCATTGCTGCAATAGATCATGGTGCTGATGCTGTATATATAGGTGCTCCTAAAATGGGAGCTCGTGTTGCAGCCAACAATTCTTTGGAAGATATTGCTGCTTTGGTTGATTATGCCCATCTTTTTAAAGTAAAAATCTATGTGACTGTTAATACTATCATAAAAGAAGAGGAGTTGCAAGAGACAGAAGCTATGATCTGGAATTTGTATCGTATAGGTGTCGATGCTCTGATTATTCAGGATATGGGAATTTTAGAAATGAATCTTCCGCCTATTCCTTTACATTCTAGTACACAAAATGATAATCGTACAGTCGCCAAAGTTCAATTTCTTGAAAAAGCTGGTTTTGAACAGGTCGTTTTAGCTAGGGAGTTATCTCTAAATGAAATACGAAAAATTCACGAAAGCTGCCCTAATGTAAAATTGGAGATTTTTGTTCATGGAGCTTTATGTGTTAGTTATAGTGGGCAATGTTATGTTAGTGAAGCTTGTACAGGTAGAAGCGCAAATAGAGGAGCTTGTTCTCAGTTTTGCCGATTACCCTTTACCTTAAAGGATAGTACAGATGAAATCATAGCTACAGACAAACACTTTTTATCAATGAAAGACTTGAATCAGATAGATCGCTTGGAAGAGCTACTTGATGCAGGAGCTTATTCCTTGAAGATAGAAGGTCGGTTAAAAGATATTAGCTATGTAAAAAATGTTACTGCTGCTTATCGTCAAGCTTTAGATAAGGTAATGGAGCGTAGAGAAGAATATATGCGTTCTTCTTCGGGTATTACTCAATTTACTTTTGAACCCCAATTGGATAAAAGCTTTAGCAGAGGTTTTACAAACCTCTTTTTAGATGGTCGTCAGTCTGATATTGCTTCTTTTGATACACCAAAATCATTAGGTGAAGAAATGGGGTATATGAAAGAAGCTCGAAGAAATTTCTTGATTGTGGCTGGAGTAAAACCTTTTCATAATGGTGATGGAGCTTGTTTTATTGATGAAAATGGTAAACTTCAAGGTTTTAGAGTGAACAAGGTAGAGGGGAATAAAATTTATCCTCAGGAGATGCCAGCTATTAAGCCAAAAACAACTATCTACCGAAACTTTGATCAAGAATTTGATAGACTATTGTCTAAACCTTCGGCAGAACGCTTGATAGCAGTCCAGATGTTGTTTGAGGAAATCGCAAGAGGATTCCGTTTAAAAATGGTCGATGAAGATAACTTTTCAGTATATGTAGATGTTGATGCAGATAAAGAACTAGCAAGATCTCCTCAGTATGATAATATTCATCGACAATTAAATAAATTGGGTAATACACCTTTCTATATGGGTGAAATTCAAATTAACTTATCTCAAGAATGGTTCATACCTTCTTCTATTCTGGCTAATGTGAGAAGAGATGCAGTAGATGCTCTTATTGAAGTACGCAAAAAGGAATATCCAAGAGAAGAGATCAAACTGAGTCCAACTTCTCATCCCTTTATCGTGGATAATTTAACTTATTTGGGAAATGTAATGAACACAAAAGCTGAATCATTTTATGTTCGTCATAATGTTAATCACATAGATCCAGCTTTTGAAAAGCAGCATGTAGCTGATGGCGTTCTTATGTTTTGTAAACACTGTATACGTTATTCTATGGGATGGTGCCCTACTTATCAAAAGAATAAATCACCATATCAAGAACCTTACTATTTGGTTGATCCCAATGGAAATGAATTTAAACTACAATTTGATTGTAAAAATTGTCAGATGAAAGTACTGAGGAAGTGATCTAAATTTGATTCGTATCAATATAACCATTTATTACAGCATAAATAGTTAGCCCTGATACAGACTTTATACCTAGCTTATCTGTTATATTCTTGCGGTGGGTAATAACGGTTGTTTGACTAATGCTTAGCTTTTTAGCTATTTCTTTATTGGTTTTACCAACAGCAATTAGGGATATAACATCTATCTCTCTTGGACTCAGCTCATGGACTTGATGGGCATTAATAGCCTCCATATTCTTAGAATGGTTGGGTTCATGAGCATTTCTATGTAAATCCATTATTGATTTGATAATCCCTTTTTCGTCTTGGTGTATATTTAGTAGTTTGACACCAGAAATTAACATCATTTGATTTTCTGGTGACATAACAATAGTTCTTCTCTTTCGAGGAAGAAAGAAAAAATTATGTTCAAGATATATTTGTCCCGTAATAAAGTAGTGAGCATACATATCTGGTGTGTCACTCATAAAGTGTTCGAAACTATGAAAAACCCGAATAATAGCAATAGGTATGAGTTCTTGCAAAATAGATTTTAGTCCTAATGCAGCAAGAATATTGGGTTCAACAATTGCTATTTCTGGCTTAGGTCCGTTTTTTGATGTATGTGATGGGTGTTTCATTCGCTTATCCAAATAGGAATCTAAAAGCTTCTTCTACTTTTCTCACAGGGTTTAGTTCTATGTTTAGATTCTTCGTATCAATCCCCTGCAGGTTAAATTTAGGCAAAATAAATCGTTTAAACCCTAATTTATCGGCTTCTTTTATCCTTTGTTCAATGCGATTAACTGGGCGAATTTCTCCTGATAACCCAACTTCTCCTGCTACACAGATTGAATTGTCTATAGCCACATCCATGTTTGATGATAGAATAGCACTGATTACAGCTAAGTCTATTGCAGGATCACTAACTTTTATCCCTCCAGCAATATTCAAGAAGACATCTTTTTGAGCTAATTTAAATCCTACTCTTTTCTCTAAAACAGCCAATAGCATATTCATTCTTCTGGTATCAAATCCTGTTGCAGACCGTTGAGGTGTGCCATAAACTGCTGAGCTAACCAAAGCTTGAGTTTCAATAAGAAAAGGTCTTACTCCCTCTATTGCTGCTGCTATTGCAACTCCACTCATTCCTACATGCTCTTGCGACAGTAATAATTCAGAAGGATTGCTTACTTGCCTTAATCCATCTTGCCTCATTTCATAGATACCAATCTCTGAAGTACTACCAAATCTGTTTTTAATGCTCCTAAGGATG
Source organism: Bacteroides coprosuis (assembly GCF_020741705.1). Lineage (NCBI taxonomy): Bacteria > Pseudomonadati > Bacteroidota > Bacteroidia > Bacteroidales > Bacteroidaceae > Bacteroides > Bacteroides coprosuis. Next base: position 8,696 of record NZ_DYYK01000168.1, on the reverse strand, counting down.
CGATATAGGTGTTGTTGATCTCCTTCAAACTGCAAAACTGTATCCACTATATGTTCTAAGACTTTAGGTCCTGCTATACTACCTTCTTTATTAATATGACCAATAAGGATAATTGGTATATGACTTTCTTTTGCTAAACGTAGTAAATCAACAGAACATTCTCTTACTTGCGATAAACTTCCTGGTGAGGAATCCACTTTCTCTGTAGCAATAGTCTGAATGGAATCAATTACTATTAAGTCGGGAATTACATTTTTTATATGTGAAAATATCCTTTCTAAAGAGGTTTCACATACGATGTAACAATTTGTTGAACTCTTATTTAGTCGTTCTGCTCTTAATTTTAATTGCTTGGCACTTTCCTCGCCAGATACATATAATATCTTTTTGTCATTAATTTGTAATACTGTTTGCAAAACGAGTGTAGATTTTCCAATACCAGGTTCTCCTCCTAATAGTACTAATGATCCAGAAACTAATCCTCCACCGAGTACACGATTCAATTCTTCATCGTGCATATTAATCCTTTCTTCCTGTGAGGTACTAATCTCCTCTATTAGTTTGGGCAGATTTTGCTTTTGCTTTTGAGAATCCGAGAAACTATTAGAACTCTTTTGTTCTACTATCTTATTCTCTATAAAGGTGTTCCATTGGTTGCACATAGGACATTTTCCTACCCATTTGATAGACTCATATCCACAGTTAGAACAAAAATACACTGTTTTTTCTTTAGCCATAATTTCAGTAATCCTTTCTATGCAAAGGTAGCCATTTAGACTTAGAGCTATAAACATTGGCGGTAAAAAATAAGATATAGATGAATGTTTTTTGTGTGAACAATCTCTATAATAGACTTGTTAATAGATGAATTCGTTGTGATTTTTTAATTAAAATTTGTACAAGTGTAATATAAATAGCTATATTTGCTAATTAGATAAATTGATATCGAATGAACATCTTTTTTATATAGTTGTTTATATAGTTGAAAGTTCATTGACTAAATGAACAACTTAAAAGGTGAATTGAAAATGAAATATATTGAAGAGGTATTACATAAAGGTAAAGAAATAGTACTTAATGTTTCTTCATTCATTAAATTAAAACTTTAAAATTTAGGTAAAGAGAGAGATAAAAAATTAACTTAATTTTAATTTAAACTTAATAGAAACAGACATGAAAAAGAGTTTACTTACAGCTGTATTTGCGTTAGCTTCACTTGGTGGTGTTGCTTATGCTCAAAGCAATGACAACATTTCTGTGAATACAGACAAATACAAAGTTGAAACAAATCGTTTTTGGAATAATTGGTTTATTGACGCTAATGGTGGTGTTCAAGTTTATTTTGGAGATGCAGATTCTAAGCAATCATTTGGTAAGAGATTAGCTCCAGCAATGGATATATCTCTAGGTAAATGGTTTACTCCAGGTATTGGACTACGTGTTGGTTATATGGGTCTTCAAGCTAAAGGTGCTTCAACTAGCCCTTACGCACCATATGCTTCATGCAACAGTTTTACTAAAGATGGTGAAACATATTATAAACAAAAATGGAACATGATGAACCTACACGGTGAAGTAATGTTCAACTTATCTAATATGTTTGCTGGTTATAATCCAAATCGTGTTTACTCATTCATACCTTATGCAGGTATTGCTTGGTTACATGCTTGGGATACTCCTAAGACTGACGAAATGGGTCTAACAGTAGGTCTTATTAACAAATTCCGTCTATCTCCAGCATTAGATCTTAACATTGAAGCAAGAGGTACTCTTGTAAAAGATGGTTTTGATGGTGAAAAAGGTGGTAACAGTAAAGAAGGTCTAGGTGCTTTAACTGTTGGTCTTACTTACAAATTCAAACAAAGAGACTTTAATAGAGGTACTGTAATTTCTACAGGTATTAGCGAAAGCGAAATGCGTCGTCTACAAAATCAATTACGTGATGCTCAAGCTTACAACAATCAGTTGAAAGACGAAATCGAAGCTTTACGTAATAGAAAACCTGAAGTAGTTTACAAAGAAACTTCTGCTAACGATTCAAGAGTTGTTTTCTTCCAAATTGGTAAGAGCAATTTAACTAGCAGAGATCTTGTAACAGTTCAAATGATGGCTGAATCTATCAAGGCTACAGATAAGACTTACAAAGTTGTAGGTTATGCTGATAGCGCAACTGGTAGCAAAGCACTTAACCAACGTTTAAGTGAAGCTCGTGCTAACGCTGTGAAAGATGCACTTATTAAAGAAGGTGTAAAAGAATCACAACTTGAAGTTGTTGGTATGGGTGGTGTAGATTCTGTATTTGGTAAAGACAACCAATTAAGCCGTGTAGTAATTGTTAAATAATTAACATACAGAATTAATAATAAAGAAAAGGATGCCGGTTGGCATCCTTTTTTTGTTTCCGTATATTTACAAAACAAATAGATACAAACACTTATGAAAGTTATTAAGTTTGGAGGTTCATCTGTGGCTTCTGCAAATACTATAAAGCAGGTTAGGGCCATTGTCGAGTCTAAATCAGACACTCCCGTAATTGTAGTAGTATCCGCTCTAGGAGGAATTACTGACCAATTATTGTCAACAGCTCATTTAGCAGCTGATGGTAATGTTGCATATGAAAAAGAGATTCTGTCTTTGATTAATAGGCATGAATCTGTAGTCAATGATTTATTTGATGATACAAAGAACCGAATGCAGCTTTCAATGCAAATGAAGAAGCTTTTGGATGAGCTTATTAATATCTTTAAGGGTGTTTATTTAATTAAAGATTTATCATCTAAAACTTTAGATACAATAGTTAGTTACGGCGAAAGACTTTCTTCGTTAATTGTATCGGCTTCTATTCCCAAAGCCAAATGGGTTGATTCACGTGATATTATTAAAACAGAGTTTAAACATGGCAAACATGTGCCTAATAGTGAACTGACAACTGAATTGATTCAGCAAGCTTTCAAATATACTCCTAAAGTAACCGTCATGGGCGGTTTCATTTCTTCTGATGTTACCTCTGGAGATACTACAAACTTAGGTAGAGGTGGCTCCGATTATACTGCAGCTTTAGTAGCTACAGCTTTACATGCGTCTTGTCTTGAAATATGGACAGATGTAGATGGGTTTATGACAGCTGACCCAAAAGTTATTGATAAAGCTTATACTATCGAAGAGTTAACGTATGATGAAGCCACTGAGTTATCCAACTTTGGTGCAAAAGTGATCTATCCTCCAACGATTTACCCTGTATGTCATACTAATATTCCTATTCTTGTTAAAAATACATTTAATCCTTCTGGTGCTGGAACTGTAATTTCTTCCACTACTAAAGGAGCTTCTAAGCAAGTAATTAAGGGAATCTCTTCTATTGATAATACAAGCTTAATTACGGTACAAGGTTTAGGTATGGTAGGAGTTATCGGAGTAAATTACCGTATTTTTAAAGCTCTTGCTAAAAATGGTATTAGTGTATTCCTTGTTTCTCAGGCTTCTTCTGAAAATAGTACCTCAATTGGTGTAAGAGGAGAGGATACCCAAAGTGCCTGTAATGCATTGAATACAGAGTTTGCCAAAGAGATAGAGCAAGGAGTCATTTCGCCTATGAGGGCTCAAGAAGGTTTAGCAACTGTAGCTGTTGTTGGTAAAAATATGAAAGGCAATGCAGGTATTGCTGGACGTCTTTTCCAAACTATTGGTAGAAATGGGATTAATATTATTGCTTGTGCTCAGGGAGCTTCAGAAATGAATATCTCTATTGTAGTAGATGGATATTTGCTTAGAAAGGCATTAAATGTAATTCATGATTCGTTTTTCTTATCAGAATACAAAGAACTTAATCTGTTTATATGTGGAATAAGGACTGTTGGAAGTAGCTTAATTGATCAAATTAAATCTCAACGAAAGCGTTTAATGAATGAACAGCATCTAAAACTAAATGTGGTAGGGATAGCTAGCAGCTCTCGTTTATTGACCAATAGAGAAGGTCTTAATTTGGAAAATTACAGAGAAGTGCTTTATGATGCTGGTATCTCTAGTTCTCCATCTATCCTGAGAGATGAAATTATAAAGATGAATATTTATAATTCTGTATTCGTAGATTGTACTGCGAGTGAATCTATAGCCGATTTATATCAAGATTTGTTAGGGCACAATGTTTCCATTGTTGCGGCTAATAAAATTGCCGCTTCATCAGCATACAACAATTATGCTGCCTTAAAGAGAGTGGCACTCGATAAGGGTGTCAAATTCTTATTTGAGACTAATGTGGGAGCTGGGTTACCGATAATTAATACTATTAATGATTTAATTAATAGTGGAGATAAAATACTGAAGATAGAGGCAGTACTTTCGGGTACTCTAAACTACATTTTTAATGAGATAAGTAAAGATGTGCCTTTTAGTAAAACAATACAGAATGCTCAAAAAGAAGGATTTTCAGAGCCTGATCCTCGTATTGATTTAAGTGGTACTGATGTTATTCGTAAACTAGTAATTTTAACTCGGGAAGCAGGTTATAGAATAGAGCAGTCAGACGTGGAAACGCATTTATTTATGCCCAATGAATTCTTTGATGGAACATTAGATGAATTTTGGAATCGTGTTCCTAGCTTAGATGAAGTTTTTGAAAAACGAAGGGCTGTATTAGAGAAAGAGAATAAGAAATGGCGATTTGTTGCTAAATTTGAAAATGGACAGGCTTCTGTCGGGTTGAAAGAGGTTGATGTTTCGCACCCTTTTTATAATCTAGAAGGAAGCAATAATATTATTTTACTGACAACCGATAGATATAAAGCATATCCTATGCAAATTCAGGGTTATGGAGCAGGTGCAGGTGTTACTGCGGCGGGTGTTTTTGCAGATATTATGAGTATAGCTAATATATAAGCTTGCGAAAAGCTACTAAAAAAGGAGGTTTAAGCCTCCTTTTCTAGGCTTGGATTAGAATTTCTATTTGGCTATGAACTAATTTCCTGATAATAACGAATGATCTGTTGTGAAAGGAATCCCAAGTATTAATCATGACTCAGAGAGTGTTTTAACTAGGTCAAGATATCATCATGACACCGACATGATGATACCATAACACCGATAAGTTATTATCATATCGGTGTCAGATATTTGTTGTCTGATCTTATTTGAAAGCAACAAACACAAGAAACTTCCCATGTCCATCAATTTCTACAAGTTCTTTACTACTTTCATTTAAGGTGCCTTGCCACCAATTGGTGAAATCTCGTATAGGATAAAAAAGGCTATCTGTCTTTAGGTGGGTAGCTCCAAAATTTATAATTGAAACTTGGCTACCTAGTGTTATTATTTCTTGGAAATGATCAATACACGGGTAAAATACTCCATAATCGGTAATCATTTTCACTTTTATATTTTGGATATACTCCATCAATAAGCTAATGTTTCCTAATGTATGATCTTCTCTTTTGCCTGTTGCCCCTACAATCGTAATATCATTATATCCTCTATTCATAAGAAATGTGATGGCCTTTGTTAAGTCGTTAGTTTCTTGTTCTGTATAGATTTTGATAATAGAACTGTATTTCTCTTTGTTTGTAAGACTGATAGAGTCGCCATCTCCCACAATAAAATCAGGAATAATTCCCTTACTTATTAATTGATCTGCTGCTCCATCGCAAGAGATGAGGTAGGAGGCCTCATTTATATACCTTAGAGGTACTAGGTGAGTAGGGTAGTCTCCATTAGCTACAACTACTGCTTGTTGCCATTTTTTGTTCATGTATCATTATCTTTTTCCACTTCATATAGCCCAAAACTGCAATAACAGTATAAATGAAGTATAAACCAGCAGTGAGATATAGTTCTTTATAAATATAAAGTCCACTGCTTACAATATCGACAAGTATCCAACTGAGCCATTGCTCTACATACTTCTTGGCTAGCATCCACATACCTACAATGCTGAGTGCTGTGGTAAAACTGTCGAGCCAAGGTACATTACTATCTGTGAACTCAATAAGAATCCATGCGATACCTATAAAAAACACAACAAATGTACATAAAAGAGGCAGATAAACACGAGTTGGAGCATGTGTTATGGGTAAATAATTGGTCTCTTTATTTTTCCCTCCATAGGTCCAATAAAGCCATCCATAAATTGCTGCTAGAAGATAGTAGATATTGATTCCAAAATCGGCATATAATCCAGTATTATAATATACGAAAATATAGATAGCAGGCATAATTATGCCTGTTATCCATAAATAAATACTAGCCTTATATTCTAGCCATAAATAGATTAAACCAACAAGGGTTCCAAATAATTCTAATACTGTCATTGAGTTAGAAAGATAGTGTTATATGTGCTAGAACATTGGTTCCAGCCATTGGGTAGAATCTAGGATCATGTGATAGGATTTGTCCTTCGGTGTCAATACTTGTTTGTGAATACCCATTCGTTTCATATTTAAGATTGAATAAGTTATAAACACTTGCACCAACAGTAGCTTGTTTTATATAAGGTAATTTAAAGTCATAAGATAGATGAATGTGATTTACGATAAATGGATCTAATGAATTGTCTTTTAAACCTAGATTGTCTAAATACTGTCTTGTTGAATATTGGGTTTGAAATGAAGCATTGAATCCTTTATAATTAGCTGAAATAATGCTATTACCCATAAATGAAGGAGAAAAAGAAATAGGAGTATCCCCCCAATTTAAGGTGTGTTGCTTATAATTAGAATCACTAAAATAAGCTACATAGTCTTTGATTCTATTTTTGCTCCAAGTTCCGTTAATATCCCAACGTAGCCATTTCGTAAGCTGTGCGCCTAAAGAGATTTCAATACCCATACGATAACTCTTATCTACATTTTCGGAGATAGCTCTACCTATTTCGTTTACTTTACCGTTGAGTACCAATTGATCCTTATAATCCATGTAGTATAGGTTTACACCAGCATTAAAACACGGATTGTTAAAAGTATAACCTAATTCGTAATCATACAACTTCTCAGCATTCGGCTTTTGAGTGAATAGTGCATCAGTATAGTTACTCCTAGTAGGTTCCTTTTGTGCTACAGAAAAAGAAGCATAGGTAGAATGATAAGGATTAATTTGCCATGACAGTCCTAGTTTAGGATTAAAGAAGTTGAATTTTTCATCAAAGCTTAAGGATTGTAGTTGTTCGGGGTTAGAAGTCCAATTCCACTTATCGCTCAAACCGCTAAGTCTATAGCGTAAATGTCTAAACTGAGCATCAGCAAAAAGGCTTAAACCATCGGTTACTTCAAAAGAAGCTTTTGCATAGATGTTTCCATCTGTCTTTCGTCCTGTGTTGTCATAGTAATGATTGTCAGGCATAATATCTCCTATGTAGTTTTTAACCCATAGAACCTTGCCAAAGTGATCATTTTTGTAGTAATTAAGTCCCCCACCCAAAGAGGCTTGTAGTTTTTCTCCTTTATGGTTGAAAGAGAAAATACCACCACCGAATCTGCTTTCAGTAAATTTCTTACGAATTAAATCAGATTTTTTGACTGTCTCTCCATTGTGCTCGAAGGGTTGAAGTCCATACTCTTTTAGGCTTCTTTTATTTTTGTATTCTTCGTAATAACCATCTCCATCAGTATAGTGGAATCCTACATTCAGATTCCATGTATTAGAGAGATATTGATTGATAAGGAGGTGATAGTTCTTCTGCACATAATGGTCTATTTGATTATCATAAAATCCAATGACATTGCCTTTGCTATCCTCAATTTCTCCATTAGGGTTATATCTTCTATTTGATTTCAGCATATCTTTCGATATTCCATCCCATGCGTGATAAGTTTCTTCTTTTCCTCCAAATGTTATCAGTTTTACACTTGTCTTTTCTCCAAAATAACCTCCTTGTAAGAAATACGATTTTAAGTCAGATGAAGCTCTATCCCTATAACCATCACTTTGGATATTGGATATACGTGCATCAAAAGCCCATTTATCATTGATAAGACCTGTTCCTAAACGGAAAGTCTCTTTGTGACTGTTGAATGAGCCGTATGAACCTGATACTTCTGCATATTTTTGAGGAAAAATAGCTTGTGTTCTCATATTTATACTAGCTCCAAAGGCACCAGCTCCATTTGTAGAGGTTCCCACACCACGCTGTACTTGAATGTCTTCAAGAGAAGAAGCTAAGTCGGGAGTATTTACCCAATACAGTTCATGACTTTCGGCGTCATTCATAGGGATGCCATTTGTAGTAACGTTAATTCGGGTTGCGTCAGTACCTCTTATTCTTATTTTAGAATATCCTATCCCTGCTCCTGCATCGGATGTTGTAAGAATAGAGGGAGTAGTACTGATTAGAAAGGGAATATCTTTTCCGATATTCTGTTTTTTGATGTCTTTTTTAGAAATGTTTGTAAACGCTACGGGAGTTTTGGCTGAAGCTCTAGTAGAAACAACTTCTACCCCTTCGAGTTTAACAATGCGCATACTGTCTTTTACATTTACTTGTGCAAATGTAGCTGTACCTGCAAGAATGCAGATACCTAGTAGTGATCTCTTTTTCATTATAAGTTTAGTTTTATGCAAGAGAAAAAAGGGGAATATTTCTCTTTTATTCCTACGCCAGCATTACCTGGATCAGGTTAATGGGTATGATCTCAGCCCGTCACTTTAGGGCACCCCTTTTTTGAAATCATTTGTCTCGTCCTAATATAGCGTTACAACAAAAAGATGAATAG
>NZ_DYYK01000167.1:0-5059 GCF_020741705.1 Bacteroides coprosuis | reverse complement strand
ATTTCCATAGAATTGCTAAATAATAGAATTTAAACAAAATAATAATAAATAATTCACCCTAAATGATGTTTTACTCAAAGATTTATGTTTATATTTACATCGTTTTATGATGAGTGATGATTATAACATATTTCACACAGTTCTTCAATCAGTGCATTTAAGGTCTAGTTTGTTTTTGATATACCATACTCATTAAACATTTTATTTAATTTTTAATTTTTTTACAAATGAATATTTTTATTGGTGGTCTAAGCTATGGTATTACTGATGCTGACCTAATGGACCTTTTTCAAGAGTATGGTGAAATCAAATCTGCAAAAGTTATCATGGATCGCGAAACAAACAAATCTAAAGGTTTTGGTTTCGTAGAAATGGAAGATGACAGCGCAGCGAAAAATGCAATTTCTGAACTTAACGGTGCTGAATATGATGGCAGAACTATTTCTGTATCAGAAGCAAGACCACGTGAAGAAAGACCTCGTCGTTCATTCAATGGCGGTGGCAACAGAAGAAGCGGTGGCGGATTCAACCGTGGTGGTGGTGACAGAAGATATTAATCTTTTATAAACCATAGATTTCTGATCCTGCCTAATTAACATAGATAAGGATTAAGATTTAAAATAGAATAGCAGTAAGGGAAACTTTACTGCTATTTTCTTTTATACCCCCCTGCTCCTCTATTTTGGGTACTACTCTCTACCTAGTCCATTGTATAGAGCCTCAACTCTAAAAAAGCGAATATTACTACTGTCGTAAAAAAGAAGGTTATCCATCCTAAAGTAGATAGACAACCTTCTCTTACAATTAATCAACTATTAAAAACCTGTCCTTAACGGATAAAGAAGACAAGCAACGAACTCAATCCTAAACCGATCATACCAATAATAATTCCTACCGTTTGCAAATCCTTCTTTTGCACAAAGCCTGTGGAATAAACCAAAGCATTGGGAGGGGTACTGATAGGCAATATCATAGCGAGGGAGGCAAATACAGCAATACCTATTAATAAGGTTCTGGCTCCGCCAAAGATAGCCAACTCCTGTGACAGCGACATCGCTAAGACCACAAAGATAGGCGTAACCAATGTTACAGCGGCTGTATGTGAGATTACATTAGCCAAACCCCAACACACCATCCAGCAAGAGAATATAATTACCCAAGGTTGAATAGATGAAAAATCAATTCCACTAATCAGGGTATGTGCCAATCCACTTTCTTGGAAAGCTAGTCCCAAAGGAAATCCGCCCGATATTAACCAAAGTACGCTCCAGTCGATTTCAGCCAATTCCTTCTTTCCTACTACCCCTAGCAGAGCAAACAGACAGATGGGCACAAAGGCTACTACATTGGGATTCACCCCAAAGAAGCTATCAAAACACCACAACGCAATGGTTGTACCAAAAATACAATAAACAGCATATTTCATTAATAGATCGCATTTTCCTTTTTCTTCAACTTTCATGGTATCTACCTTTTCCATCTCGGGGTTGGAAAACGGATAGAGCTTGGAGATAATCAGCCAAGAAATACCGATGAGAATAATAGAAAAAGGAACAAACACAAGCATCCAATCGCCAAAGCCAATACCCAGATTCATCCCTGCCGGATCATTCAAATACTTTAGTACAATGGCATTGGGGGGCGTACCAATGGGAGTACCAATACCACCCACGTTGGCAGCCACAGAGACACCAAGCACTAGTGCCGTACGACCTTTGTCGGTATCAGACATTTGTTTGAGCATGGGGGTTATCATTGTCAGCATCATAATAGCTGTGGCTGTGTTGCTTATAAACATAGAGCAAAGCCCTGTAACCGACATTATACCGAGTAAATAATACCGGGATTGCGTCCCTATCAGCCCAATCACCCCATTGGCTATCTTACGGTCTATCTGGAATTTCGAGGCGACGGCAGCCAATATAAACCCACCTATAAAAAAATATAATGGGATCGGCAAAAGTAGCAATTAGCGCTTTGGATGAAAGGAGTTCTTCACCCTCAAGTGAAGCCTTAAAAATATTCAAGGCACTATCTGATACCGTGAGTAGTGAGAGGGTCGTAACAGAAACAGACGTTATCCACGCTGGAATATACTCCGTAACCCACATGATTACGGCAAATATAAAAATAAGTAATACGCGTTGTTGAATAATAGTAAGCCCTAGGGCATGAGATGATGCAGTAGGTAGAATCCAAATAGCAAGAACTAAAGCCAGTAAGATAATGGGCTTAAAAACTTGCGTCTTCGAATTGGTAATCGTTTTCGTTAGCATAGCTGTTTAGGTTTAAGGTTTTAAGTTTAAGTAGTGCTGCAACCTCCCTTTTGTGAAAAGAAGTTTACCTAGCTACCGATGTTTTCAAATACAAGCACACTCATTATAACAATATGGTACAGTTGGGTATTTATATCTACCTTATTTATATCAAAAAGAGTATTCTAGTATTCTTTTGTGTTTTTCAATATTAATTAAACAAGATAGACATAAGTTTGTTTATTCTTTTCCCTCAAATTTTCAGACGATTCTATTTTAGACTCCTCATTTCTATTGATTTAGACTCTATTTATACTGTAAATATTTATAATTTAAAAAGATATAGCTTTCGTAAATTAAAATTATCTACTAATACCGAAAGCTCAAAGGAAAGGATATCAGATTCTTGTCAGTCTATTTATACAAAAAGTTCATACACCATACCTAAGCGATATAGAGATATTCATTACGCACTCAGAAACCCTTCTCATTCTATTTATGTGAGCAGATAGATACTACTTATTATTCTTCAAGTAAAGGGATATAGCCTATGAAGTAGAACTATTGAAAGGAGATTCAGAAGCAAACTCATTTTCAATAAAGAGACTTATATAATACCCAGTAACAGAAAATAAAGAGCTGAATACGGTAAAAAAGGACACACTTAAAGTCGCTCCTATTCCCTAAAAAAACGGCTAAACCTGCACTCTACACAAAAATATCAAAACGAAAGCTTTTTACCTTATTAGTAGATAAAAGACAAGTTTCTTCAAAACTTATATACAGAAGACTACTTTATACTCTTTTTTGTAGTATATGTTTAACAACATACAAGGCAGTTCTTTAAAAAACATTTTGATAAAATGAAAAGCCCCATCTAAACTCAAATTAGACGGGGGTTGATATTTATGTACAAATACTGTTTTTAAGCAACTAACGGATAAGGCTCATTACCAGAACCATACTTACACAAGCTACAATACCGATGCCACCCACAATCAGACCAACTTTAGCCAAGTCTTTCTTACTCAATCCTCCTTTGGAGAATGCCAAAGCGTTGGGAGGCGTACTTACGGGTAAGACCATAGCCATAGAAGCAAAGACAGCAACACCGATAATGAATGTTTTGGCCCCACCAATGTGATCAAATTCTCCAGATAGAGAAGAAGCCAAAGCCACGAAAATAGGAATCAATAGATTCACCGTTGCTGTATTGGATATAAAGTTGGACAAAGCATAACAGATCAACCAACTAGACAACATGATAATCCATGGAGAAATAGTAGTAAAATCTATCGAAGTAATCAGTTTATAGGCCAATCCACTCTCTTGGAAAGCAAAGCCTAGGGCAAATCCCCCAGCCACTAACCTCAACACACTCCAGTCGATATTTGCCAAATCGTCTTTTCCAAATACGCCAAGCAAACAAAAGAGGGCTATCGGGATAAAGGCTACCACATTGGGGTTTACACCAAAGAATCTATCAAAACACCACAACGCAATGGTAGCACTTATTATGATATAGACAATATATTCAATGTAAGGATTTTCCGATTCTACCTTGGGAGGATTAGACAAATCCATCTTTTTTAAATTCTTATTATTGAATGGAAAAAGCTTTGTTAAGATATACCACATAATAAGAACCAAGGCTATTGCTAGAGGAGCAAACACCATTGTCCACTCTCCAAAACTAATATTCAGATTAAGTCCGGCAGGGTCATTTAAATACTTCATAGCAATCGCATTGGGTGGCGTACCGATAGGAGTACCCATACCGCCAAGATTGGCAGCAACTGTAATACCTAGTACCAAAGCAATTTTACCCTTATCTCCTTTCTCAAAATCTTTCAAGATGGGACCTACCAATGTCAGCATCATTATAGCAGTAGCTGTATTGCTCACAAACATAGAACACAAAGCCGTAACCAGCATTATACCAAGTAAGTAGTATGTGGAGCGAGTACCAATTACTTTTATCACTCCATTGGCTATCTTCCTATCAATGTAAAATTTAGAGGCAACTGCTGCCAGTATAAAACCTCCTAAGAAGAGGAAGATGACGGGATCGGCAAATGATGCGATCAAGATTCTATTGGACAAAAGCTCTTCTTGAGGAACTCCCAACCGACAGAAATTCAATGCACTATCAGACACCGTAAACAACAGTAAAGTGGTGAGAGAAACAGACGTAATCCACGATGGGATATACTCCGTAATCCACATAACAACAGCAAAATAAAAATTAATAAAACACGCTGCTGGATAATAGTTAATTCAAGAAAAGAAAACTTTTCTGAGGGCAATAACCATACTAAAAGCAAAAACACCCAATACCAAAAACGGTATAAAAATCTGCTTGGTAAAGAGCTTGGATAGGAACGATTCTTTATCGGACATAGTTTTAGATTTACGTTAATTACAATTCATACTAATCTCCTTTTTCAGGATTTTTTGTATCGCATAAAACGGGTAGATGGGATGTATATAAATTTCAAACTTCTACAAATTTCAAACGATACTTTCGCAATCATTATTCTTTATCTCTCCGAATTTTAAAAAAAGAAATCACACGCTGCTTATTTATTGAATAAAAAGAGTGCAAAATGAAAAAATAATCATCTATCTTCTTTCTATATTCTTGACAATATCCTTTTTTTCACTCTTTCGTGATAGAGCATAGTGCACTATCAAACAATCTATTACAGTCCAACTCATCGTTGAAAAGTTCTCTAATCTTCCTCCTTTCTCATTCTAAAGAATTCAATATCAATTTTGGAGCGTATGACTCTACTCAATCAACC
>NZ_DYYK01000166.1:0-13851 GCF_020741705.1 Bacteroides coprosuis | reverse complement strand
AAAGAAAAAATGCACCCGTGATAGATTATCAAAAGGGTAGTTTAAGAGATGATTTCAATTTTGGTTCGGTTCTATTATTTAACACTGAAGCTTTAAAAGACTCTGTTAATCGTATGAAGGCATCTTATAATGCAGCTGGATTATATGATTTAAGACTTAAACTTAGTCAGAAGTATAAATTAGAACACATCAATGAATACCTATATTCTGAAATAGAAAAAGACACCCGTAAAAGTGGTGAAAAAATATTCGATTACGTAGATCCTAAAAATAGAGGAGTACAAATCGAGATGGAAAAAGCCTGTACAGAACATCTTAAAGAAATAGGAGGATATCTTGCTCCTCAATTTGAAAAAATCGAATTTGAAGCTGATCACTTTGAATATGAAGCATCTGTCATCATACCTGTTCGTAATAGAATTAAAACAGTAAAAGATGCGATAGAGTCAGTGCTAAAGCAAAAAACAACTTTTAAATTCAACTTAATCATTATAGATAATCACTCAACTGATGGCACAACTGAAGCCATTGATAGCTTCAAAGGAGATGATCGATTAATTCACCTAATACCCAACCGCAAAGACTTGGGTATTGGTGGGTGTTGGAACGCAGGTGTTCATCATGACAAATGTGGAAAATTTGCTATTCAATTGGATAGCGATGATGTGTACAAAGACGAAAACACATTACAAACAATGATTAATGCTTTCTACGAGCAAAATTGTGCTATGGTTGTTGGAACATACATGATGACAGACTTTAATATGAATATGATTGCTCCTGGAGTTATTGACCATAAAGAATGGACTCCAGAAAACGGAAGAAATAATGCTCTACGCATCAATGGGCTAGGAGCGCCTAGAGCTTTCTATACCCCTGTGTTACGAGAAATCAAGGTGCCCAACACTAGCTATGGAGAAGATTATGCTCTTGGTTTGAATTTCTCAAGACAATATCAAATTGGTAGGGTCTATGACATCGTTTATTTATGCCGCCGTTGGGAAGACAACTCTGATGCATCACTAGACATAGTCAAAATGAATGCACATAATACTTATAAAGATAGAATTCGTACCTGGGAGCTTGAAGCACGAATCAACTTAAATAAAAAGAAATAAGAATGAATATAGAGGTTGACAAACTTTTTCAACAACAATTGGGAGAATGGCCTTTAGCTGCTAAAAATTTTAATGCCTTGTCTGAGGTTAAAACAAAAGAGGTTAGCGTAAACGGAGTACACTATCGTGTACAGTTTAACCCGGCAAGAATAGTTTCTTCAGCAGCTAAGGTTGACAGTGCGTCTATTCAGGCTCGTAAATGTTTTTTATGTGCAACAAATAGACCCATAGAACAGAAAGGGATTAACTATAAGCAGTATGTTATACTGCTTAATCCCTTTCCGATTTTCCCTAGACATCTTACTATTCCTGACATTAATCACGTGGACCAAAAAATAGAAGGCCGCATCTGTGACATGTTGGATTTAGCAAAAAAAATAGATGACTATGTCTTGTTTTATAATGGTCCTAAATGTGGAGCATCAGCCCCTGACCACATGCATTTTCAAGCAGGTAATAAAGGATTTTTATGCATAGAAAAAGATGTTACCAACCTTCCTTTAGAGAAATTAAAAGAGTATAAATCAGCAAAACTGTTTTTACTAAACGACAATCCTAGAAATAGTTTAATCATCAAAGGGACGACCTCTGAAGATATTAATGAACTTTTTAATCAAATCTATCATACCCTACCAGTTCAAGAAGGTGAATCAGAACCGATGATGAATTTAATAGCTTGGTATGACAAAGATGAGTGGACATTAATATTATTACTAAGAAAAAAACATAGACCAAATGCTTTTTTTGCCAAAGGAGAAAATAAATTAACAATAAGTCCAGCTTCTGTAGATTTGGGTGGAGTATTCATTACTCCTCTAGAAATAGATTTTAATAAAGTAAATGAAAAGCAAATTCTTGAGATAGTATCGGAAGTCTCAATGTCCAAAGAAGAGATTATTAATCTACTAAAAAAGTAAACATGAAAGCCCCTCAAGTAAGTGTAGGTATTCTTTTTGAACCTAAAATAGAATTCACTCTCCATATACCCTATCTCATCAACGGAATTGTAGTAGAAGGAAAACAATCTGTTCTATTTCAGCAAGGTCAAATTGCTTGGAATAACGTATTGTATGATGAGCTTTTATTCATCCCAACAAATACAGATACAGGATCCTTTGAATTAGAAGATGTAACTATTGGAATCAACTTCCATTGGGAAAGGAAAGAAAATCAAAAATTTAGAGGCTCACTCCGA
Organism: Bacteroides coprosuis; assembly: GCF_020741705.1. Classification (NCBI taxonomy): domain Bacteria; kingdom Pseudomonadati; phylum Bacteroidota; class Bacteroidia; order Bacteroidales; family Bacteroidaceae; genus Bacteroides; species Bacteroides coprosuis. The sequence goes on along the minus strand of NZ_DYYK01000166.1, from coordinate 11,538 downwards.
ATTATTGTTGAAGATGATAAGCTTACAGCTATCAATATACTACCCGTGGAGGAATATTTGACGAGTGTTATTTCTTCCGAAATGAGTGCTAATGCTTCACTTGAGTTATTAAAAGCTCATGCAGTGATATCAAGAAGCTGGCTACTAGCTCAAATTCAAAAGAACAAAGACTTAAAATCGGGGAAAGAGCAATATTCAAATCAACAAATCAATACAGACGATGAGTATATTGTTTGGTATGACAAAGAAGACCATGTCAATTTTGATGTTTGTGCTGACGACCATTGTCAACGCTATCAAGGAATAACAAAAGCCTCAACTTCATTAGTTCAACAAGCTGTTCATCAAACAGAAGGAGAGATTCTAACTTACAATGGACGTATTTGTGATGCTCGATTTTCTAAATGTTGCGGAGGTGTACTAGAAGAATTCAACACTTGTTGGGAAGAATCATCGCATCCCTATTTAGCAAAAAAGAGAGATTCAATAGACAACGAAAATATTCCAAACCTAAAAGTAGAAAATCTTGCTGTTAAATGGATTAAGGGATCTCCAGAAGCCTTCTGCAATACTACAGACAAAAAGATATTGAGTCAAGTCCTTAACAACTACGATCAAGAAACCACCGATTTTTATCGATGGAAAACAGAATATACCCAAAAGGAGCTAGCAGATCTTATTTATAAAAACACACAACTTGATTTTGGAGAAATCATTAATCTAACTCCTATTTCAAGAGGTGTATCAGGCAGATTAATCAAGCTTAAAATAGAAGGGACTAAACGTTCAAGAATAATAGGGAAAGAATTAGAAATTAGACGAGTATTATCTAGTTCTCATCTTTACAGCTCAGCCTTTATTATTGAAAAAGAGGATATCCAGAATAACATTCCTCAAAAATTTACTTTTAAAGGAGCTGGATGGGGACATGGTGTGGGATTATGCCAGATAGGAGCAGCAGTAATGGGAGAAAAAGGGTTTAAATATGATTCGATTTTACTCCACTATTACATCAATGCCAACATTGAGAAACATTACTAAACATGAAAAACAATACAATGAATAATCAAAAACGGGTGTCTCCTTGGGCATGGGTACCAACACTCTATTTTGCCCAAGGCTTACCTTATGTTGCCGTAATGACAATTGCTGTCATTATGTATAAACGACTAGGACTATCCAACACAGACATTGCTCTATATACATCTTGGCTATACTTACCATGGGTAATAAAACCTTTATGGAGCCCATTTGTAGACCTTGTAAAGACCAAAAGAGCTTGGGTTGTAGCTATGCAAGCTTTAGTTGCTGCAGGATTTGCAGGAGTAGCATTTTTTATCCCCACAGCATTCTATATAAAAATGAGTTTAGCTTTCTTCTGGCTTCTTGCTTTTAGCTCTGCTACTCATGATATTGCAGCGGATGGATTCTATATGCTAGGATTAAGTACAGGAGATCAATCCTTATTTGTGGGTATCCGTAATACAGCATACAGACTTGCTACGATCTTTGGACAAGGAGTCCTTGTAATGTTCGCTGGAGCAATGGAAGAAGGCATTCTTTTTTCTTCAACAAAAGGGAATATTCCTTTAGCCTGGAGCATAACTTTTTACTTACTCGCTGGTATATTCTTAGGCTTAGCACTGTATCACAACTATGTACTACCCCGACCAGATGCAGATGTTAAACGACCTAATTTAAGTGCGAATCGCATTTTAAAAGATTTCTTTGAAACCTTTATATCCTTCTTTAAAAAGAAAGATTTAGGCTTAATGTTCTTTTTTATTCTAACCTATCGACTTGGAGAATCTCAGCTAGCCAAGATAGCCTATCCTTTTCTTCTTGATGGAACAGACCAAGGTGGCTTAGCTTTAGATACATCAACGGTAGGAGTAATTTATGGTACTATTGGTGTCATAGCTCTTTTAGTTGGAGGTATCATTGGAGGAATATTAATATCTAAAAGTGGATTTAGGGCATGGATTATCCCTATGGCAATAGCAATTAACTTACCCGATGTTCTCTATGTTTGGTTAGCATGGGCAACACCAGACAATGTATGGCTTATCAGCTCTGCCGTAGTCTTAGAACAGTTTGGCTATGGTTTTGGATTTACTGCTTATATGCTTTATCTCATTTATATTGCTGATGGAGAACATAAGACAGCTCATTATGCCATAGCAACAGGTTTCATGGCTTTAGGAATGATGCTTCCTGGAATGGTAGCTGGTTGGATACAAGATCACATTGGCTATACAAACTTCTTTATTTGGGTATGTATCTGTACAATACCTGGAATTGTAGCATCTATAATGGTTAAGAATAAAATCGATCCTTCTTTTGGACGCAAAAAAATAAACAGATCATGAAAAACTTTAAACTTCTTATCACTCTTTTTACATTAAGTCTCGTTTTTCCTCTCAACGCACAAAGAATAAAAACAGGTATTGAGGTTCTAAAATCTCAGAACTTTAAAATACTAGAAGGAAAAAGAGTTGGATTAATAACTAACCCTACTGGGATAGACAATAATCTTACATCCACTGTAGATATATTAAACAATGCACCCAATGTAAATTTAGTTGCATTATACGGGCCAGAGCATGGTGTCAGAGGAGATATTCATGCGGGAGATAAAGTAGATAGCTCTGTAGATGCAGCAACAGGACTTCCTGTACACTCTCTATATGGTGCTACAAGAAAACCTACTCCAGAAATGCTAAAAGATATTGATGTACTTGTTTATGATATACAAGATATTGGTTGTCGTTCTTTTACTTACATCAGTACTATGGGCGTAGCAATGGAAGCAGCAGCAGAAAATGATAAAGAGTTTATTGTCTTAGATAGACCAAATCCATTGGGAGGAAACAAAGTTGAAGGTAATTTAGTCGAGGACCCTTATATCTCTTTTGTTAGCCAATTCAAAATTCCATATCTCTACGGCTTAACTTGTGGAGAACTAGCACTACTCATTAATAAGGAATTTATGTCAGAAAAGCCTTGTGACTTGAAAGTTGTAAAAATGAAAAAGTGGAAAAGGAAAATGACTTATGAAGACACCGGCCTACAATGGGTTCCTTCTTCTCCTCATATTCCACATCCTCATTCTGCTGTATTCTACCCCATTTCTGGAATTTTAGGAGAACTTGGCTATATGTCTATAGGAGTAGGTTATACTATACCTTTTCAAATGTTTGCAGCCCCATGGATTAAAGCAGAAGAGTTTGCACAAAGAATGAATCAACTAAACTTACCTGGTATAAAGTTCAGACCTATACACCTAAAGCCTTTCTATTCAGTTGGCAAAGGTGAACATCTACAAGGAGTTCAAGTTCATGTAGTTAATTATAAGAAAGCTAATTTAAGTGAAATCCAGTTTTATATAATGCAAGAGGTTGCTAATCTATATCCTGACAAGAAAATTTTTGACAACTGTAACAAGTCGAGATTCAATATGTTTGATAAGGTTAGTGGTTCTAATTATATAAGAGAAAAGTTTAGTCAAAACAACAACTGGAACGATGTTAAAGACTATTGGAATAAAGATGTGGCAGATTTTATGAAGCTATCCAAAAAATATTACCTTTATAAGTAAGAATTATTTTTTATTTATATCACTATGAGAACACAAAAGAATTACAAAGATTTTTTAGATGAAGCGGAAAACATCATTCCTAAAGAACGGATTTATACGGACGAACTACGCAGATTAGCGTGGGGCACCGACGCTGGATTTTATCGTTTGATCCCTCAAGTTATCTTACGACCTAAATCAGAAGAAGAAGTTTCTAAACTAATGGCTTTATCTAATAAATATCAACTACCTGTTACTTTTAGAGCAGCAGGAACAAGCTTATCGGGTCAAGCAATTAGCGACTCTATCCTTATGGTGGCTGGTAAAAACTGGGAGAACTATAAGATTTCATCGGATCATCAAGAAATTACTCTTCAACCGGGTATTATAGGACAAAGAGTAAATGAAATCTTGAAACCTTATGGACGGATATTCTCACCAGACCCTGCATCTGTAAAAAGCGCAATGGTAGGGGGTATTATTATGAATAATGCTTCTGGGATGAACTGTGGTACACATGCCAACAGTGACAAGGTTTTAAAATCTGTTCGTATGGTCTTTGCTGATGGTACAACATTAGATACAGGCAGTAAAGAGAGTCGTGACAATTTCACCCAATCACATCCTGAGTTTATTAAAGGCATCGAAAAATTAAGAGATGAAGTAAAAGCTGATAGTCAACTAGCTGAAAGAATACGCTATAAGTATTCTATCAAAAATGTAACAGGACTTAATATTAGACCTTTAATTGCTTATGATGATCCTTTTGATATCATAGCACACTTACTTGTAGGCTCCGAAGGGACATTAGCTTTTGCTTCAGAATTTACTATGGCTACGGGATATGATTATCCATATAAAGCCAGTGGTATGCTCTATTTCAGCGATATAAAAGAGGCTTGTCGTGCTGTTGTAAAAATGAAAAAAATAGCCAATGAAAAAGGTGAATGGATTGTTAAAGGAGCTGAGCTATTAGACGAAAAATCTCTTTCATCGGTTAACGACCCAACAGGTGTTGGACTTACAGCTGTGCTAACAGAAACAATGGCTGTAACCAAAGAAGAATTAGATAGAAACATCCAAGTTATCACAGATGCACTTCAAGAATTTGATACTTATATTCCTATACACTTCACGGATGATCCAAATGAGTACTCTAAGTATTGGGCAATTCGTGCTGGTATTTTCCCTGCAGTGGGTGGTACACGTGAATTGGGTACAACTTGCTTAATTGAAGACGTAGCATTCCATATAGAAAACTTACCTGAGGCAACTGCTGAACTACAAGATCTACTAAGAAAACACAAATATGATGATGCTTGTATCTATGGGCATGCTCTTGAAGGAAACTTCCATTTCATCATTAATCAATCTTTTGATTCTCAAGAAGAAGTTGACCGATATGAAGAGTTAATGGAGGATGTTAAAGTACTTGTCGTTGATAAGTATGATGGATCGCTTAAAGCAGAACATGGTACAGGTCGTAACATGGCTCCATATGTAAAATACGAATGGGGAGAAAAAGCTTTTATGGTAATGAAGCAGATAAAAGAGCTTTTTGACCCTAATAATATGCTTAATCCGGGTGTAATCTTTAATGATGATCCTAAATGTCATATCAAAAACTTCAAACCACTACCTCTTACACATCCTATCGTTGATAAATGTATTGAGTGTGGCTTTTGCGAGATCAATTGTTTAACCTGTGGTTTTACTCTTTCTTCAAGACAAAGAATAGTTATTCAACGAGAAATTTCTCGTTTAGAGAGAGAGAACTCCAATCCTGAGAGAGTTAACCTTTTGAAGAAACAATATAAATATTTAGGAGAACAAACTTGTGCAGGTGATGGACTATGCTCTACATCTTGTCCTATGAAAATTAATGTGGGTGATTTAACTCATGTATTGAGAGAAATGAATATCCCTACTAACGGTTTTGGATATAAGATTGGAGACTATGTTGCCAACCATTTCGCAGGAATTAAGAGTGTACTAAGACCCACATTGTCAGTAGCCAATGCTGCTCATTCGGTTCTAGGAACATCTTTAATGAGCTCGATAACAAGAGGTATGCACAAAGCATTCAAAGTTCCTCAATGGACTCCAGCCATGCCAAAGCCTTATTACCCTAATAGAGCTAAAGTTTTAACTCTAAAATCGCCTAAAAAAGTAGTATACTTCCCTAGCTGTATTAACCAGACTATGGGTCTAGAAAAGAAATCTCCAGAAGAGTTACCACTTATCAACAAAATGGCTTCTCTACTACATAAATCGGGTTACGAGATTATTTTCCCAGAAGGCTTAAGTAAGTTATGCTGTGGTACAATATGGGAAAGTAAAGGTATGCCAGAAATTGCGGATAGAAAAGTTAAAGAATTAGAGGATGCTCTTTGGGAAGCAAGTAATCATGGAGAGTACCCAGTTCTATGTGATCAAAGCCCTTGTTTGTACCGAATGAAAACTTGTATCAGTAAAATGAAGCTTTATGAGCCAGCTGAATTCATTTATACGTTCCTAAAAGACAAACTAGAATTTAAGCCAGTCAATACTCCTGTAGCTGTCCATGTAACTTGTTCTATGCGTAAAATGGGTATTGCTGATCAAATAATAAATCTAGCTAAGCTTTGCTCAACTCATGTTTTTGTTCCCGAAGAAGTGGGATGTTGCGGCTTTGCTGGAGATAAAGGCTTTACCAATCCAGAAGTAAACTCTTATGCTCTCAGAAAACTTAAGCCACAAATTGAAGAGAACAATATACAAATGGGATATTCTAATAGTAGAACCTGTGAAATAGGTCTTACTACTAATTCTGGCATCCCCTATGCTTCAATCGTCTATTTAGTAGACAAATGTACATCTGTAAAAACTGAATAAACTATTCATATGATAAAGAAAGAGAACCAACGCTTACTTGCTTTAGATATTCTCCGTGGTATTACTATTGCAGGAATGATTTTAGTAAATAATCCAGGAAGCTGGGGTAGCATTTATGCTCCACTAGGACATGCTGAATGGAATGGATTAACTCCAACAGATTTAGTATTTCCTTTTTTTATGTTTATCATGGGCATATCAACTTATTTCTCACTAAGGAAATATAAGTTTGAGTTTTCCAAAGAAGCAGCCCTGAAAATATTGAAACGTACCATTATTATTTTTGCTATCGGTTTAGGAATAGCTTGGTTCTCTCTCTTTTTAAGAACTTGGAATAGTCTTGCTTCAGCAGACATCAGCATTTTTGAACGATTATCTCAATCTATATTTGTTTTTGAAAATTTAAGAATATTAGGTGTGATGCCAAGGTTAGCTCTTACATATTGTGCTACGGCAATCATAGCCTTAACGATAAAACACAAATACATACCCTCACTAATTGTGGGCATATTAATAGTCTATACCTTTATTTTATTCTTAGGTAATGGTTTTGAATACAATGAAACCAATATCTTATCCATAGTCGATAAAGCTATATTGGGTGAGAATCATATGTATAAAGACAATGGCATAGATCCAGAAGGACTTGTCAGCACCATACCAGCTATTGCTCATGTTTTGTTAGGCTTTTTTGTTGGAAAAATATTTACCGAGAAAAAAGATATCCATAGTAAAGTTGAATTTCTTTTCATTATGGGTTCAATTCTTACTTTCGTAGGACTTTTACTCAGCTATGGCTGTCCAATCAATAAAAAAATATGGTCTCCTACTTTTGTGTTAACAACATGTGGCTTAGCCTCAACATTATTGGCTCTCCTCATCTGGATAATAGATATTAAAGGCTATAAGAGATGGAGTCTATTCTTCGAATCCTTCGGGGTTAATCCTTTATTCATGTATGTCATGGGAGCCTTTCTAACCATTTGCTTTGGAAGCATCCTTTTTCCCTATGGTGATGGATCAATCAGCATACATAACTTTATGTACAGCATTGTTTTAAAGCCCACACTTGGAGCTTATGCTGGTTCATTAGCATATGCTCTGCTCTTTGTTGCGCTAAACTGGGTAATAGGATACCAACTATACAAACGTAAAATCTACATTAAAATATAATATTACACACAAATATGATACTTATCGCTGACAGCGGTTCAACAAAAACAGATTGGACCATTATTAAAGACGACAAAACAACTCAACTTGTTACTACCAAAGGCATCAATCCTTTTTTCCAAACCGAAGAAGATATCGCTCAAGAAATAGAAAATAATCTATTACCTTATTTACCAAATTCAACTTTTGATGGTGTCTATTTTTATGGAGCAGGATGTGCTTTTGATGATAAAATTAGAATAGTTTCTCAAGCTATAAAAAGACATATCAATTGTAGTGAAATAGTAGTAAACTCAGACATGCTAGCTGCCGCACATGCTCTATGTGGAAGAGAATCGGGTATCGCTTGTATTCTAGGAACTGGCTCTAACTCGTGTGCTTACGATGGAACTAAAATTGTAGAAAATGTATCCCCTCTAGGGTTTATTTTAGGAGATGAAGGCAGTGGAGCTGTTTTAGGAAAACTTTTCATTGGAAGTTTATTAAAAAATCAATTAACCAAAGGACTAAAAGAAGAATTCTTAAAAGAATATGACCTTGCTATTGGAGATATCATTCATCGAGTATATAGAGAATCATTTCCAAATCGTTTTTTAGCTAGTGTGTCTCCTTTTATCAAGAAACATATTACAGATGCTTCAGTTCACAACTTGGTGCTGAATAGCTTTATGGACTTTTTCCAAAAGAATGTCATGCAATACAACTACAAAAAAGAATCGGTTCATTTTATCGGTTCTGTTTCCTTTCATTATGAGTCTATATTAAGAGAAGCAGCAGAATTAAAGGGCATTAAAATTGGACAAATATTAAAAAGTCCAATGCAAGGACTTATCAAATATCACTTAAGCAAATAATTATGAGTTTCGTAAAAATATCAGAACAACCTTCTCTTTACGAAAATTTAGAGAAAAAATCTGTACGAGAAATACTAGAAGATATCAATCAGGAAGATCAAAAAGTAGCACTTGCTGTACAGAAGTGTATACCACAAATCGATAAACTAGTTTCCCAAATTGTTCCTCGTATGCAAGAAGGTGGACGAATATTTTATATGGGTGCTGGAACTAGTGGACGCTTAGGAGTCTTAGACGCCTCAGAAATCCCCCCCACCTTTGGTATGCCTCCTACTTATGTTATAGGACTTATTGCGGGAGGAGATATCGCTCTTAGAAATCCTGTAGAAAATGCAGAAGATGATGAAAAAAGAGGTTGGGAAGAACTCCAAGAACATGGTATAAACGAAAAAGATACAGTTATTGGTATTGCTGCTTCTGGTACCACCCCTTATGTTATTGGAGCTTTAAGAGAAGCCAGAAAACATGGAATCCTTACGGGAAGTATAAGCAGTAACCCAGACTCTCCTATGGCAGCAGAGGCAGATGTAGCTATTGAAATGATAGTAGGTCCCGAATATGTATCGGGCAGTTCTAGAATGAAATCGGGTACAGGACAAAAAATGATCCTCAACATGATCACTACTTCCGTTATGATCAAAATGGGAAGAGTAAAAGGAAACAAGATGGTAAACATGCAACTGAGCAACAAAAAACTAGTTGACAGAGGAACCAATATGATTGTTGAGGAACTTGGATTACCTTATGAAGAAGCAAAAGAACTCTTAATTACACACGGCTCTGTGAAAAAAGCCACCGACTTCTACAAGCAAAACCACTAGTAATGAAAAAACATTATCATATTCTATTATTATTTCTTATTATAACTCAACAACTGGCAGCTCAAAAGTTGCCAGTTGTTATTCCAGAGAGCGTCAATTTAAATACAGTTCAATTATCTAATATAGATAGAGTAGTCAACGATGCTATGGATAAGAAAGAGATACCTGGAGCTGTTATTGCTATCGTAAGAGAAAATAAAGTGGGTTACCTGAAAGCTTTTGGAAACAAACAGGTATACCCCACACCTATCCCTATGGATATACACACAGTCTTCGACTTGGCTTCCTGCACAAAACCTTTAGCCACAGCCATAAGTACGTTTATATTAATAGATAGAGGATACCTCACCTTAACAGACCCTGTAGAAGATTTCATACCTAAATTCAAGTCTTTTAAAAATGATTCAATAACAAAATCAATTCAAATTATAGACTTGCTTACACACACTTCAGGATTACCTGCCTATGCACCCGTATCAGAACTGATGAATCAAAAAGGGGATCTTAAAGAGGTCTTAAAAGAATATATTAGTACCTGTAACAGACTCTATGAACCTAAAATTCAAATGACATATAGCTGCTTGAATTATATCACGCTCCAATACATTATTGAAACTATATCTCAACAATCTTTACAAGAGTTCACCCAAGACAACATTTATAGACCTCTGAAACTCTCTTTTACAACATTCAATCCTAGCGATAACCTCAAAGCTTTATGTGCTCCAACCGAGCTTTTAAAGGATGGAACTCTCTTATTGGGAAACGTGCACGATCCTCTTGCTAGAATTATGAATCAAGGCATTTCAGGTAATGCAGGCTTATTTTCAACAGCAGAGGAAGTAGCTCTTTTAACCTCTATATTTATTAATAAAGGAAAAGCAAATAAAATTCAAATATTAAGCCCTGCATCAGTAGAAAAAATGAGTCATTTACCTTTCGGACTATCCTCTTTTGGTAGAACTCCAGGGTGGGATATGAATTCTCCTTATTCTTCAAATAAAGGAGATCTTTTCAGCGATGAGACCTATGGTCATACGGGATATACAGGCACATCAATACTCATTAATCAAAAAGACAACTTGGCTCTTATCCTATTAACCAATGCTGTACATCCTTACGACAAGGGTAAAACAATAAGACTAAGAAAACAAATTGCTAATATAGTGGCAGCATCTGTAGGAACAGCTGGTAATGAAGGATATCTCAACCATTATGCTGAGAGAAATACACAATTTGAAAATGAAAAGAAAATCACTTCACGAGATATTGTTTTTCTAGGAGATAGCCACATAGAAAATGGAGGAAACTGGAATAAGAAACTCCATAGCAAACGAATCATCAATAGAGGAATTATAGGAGACAACACACAAGGAGTACTGAATAGACTTACTCCTATCGTACAAGGTAAGCCCAAACAGATTTTCTTATCTGTAGGGGTTAATGATATTTCTCAAGGTTTGAATAATTACACCTTACTAGAAAATATTGTAAAAATAATTCAGAAAATATTAGAAGTATCCCCACATACCAAAGTAACACTCCAAACTTTAATGCCTTTCAATGAAAAGAAAAGTTGGTATCGCTTATTAAAAGGAAAATCTGAGACAATTCAAGAATTTAACACATTCTTAAAAGAGTTAGCAAGCAAATATCAATTGGATATAGTAGACGCCTATGATTACTTCATAATTAATGGGACTAATCAATTACGCCCAGAATTAACAAATGATGGGTTACACCTTACAGAGGAGGGATATAAAATATGGTCTGAATTACTAAATAGATATATATTATAAAAGACAACCAACAAAAATCAAAGCCTATTCAGAATTAACTGAATAGGCTTTTTTTATACTCAAAAACAGTAATCGGAATACTAAAATAAAAAGAATACACCACTTTTTAAAAATTGGCAATGCGAGTATGACACCGACATGATGATGACATGACACCGACATGTTACACTCTTGACACCGATAGAATATGATTATAACTCTGTTACAACCTTTATACTCTAAATAGTATATATCGATGCAAATCAAAACTAAAACAAGCTCAATAAAATCACTATAACCTGGCACAGACATCGATTTTGGTCACAAAAACGGGTCAGTCCGTAAAGTTGGGGATTTAACAATTAGTCCATTTCTACTTCCCTTATAAAATATTACTTTTGATCCATGAAAAAGAAAGCAATCGATTATAAGGATATATTGTCCATGTTCCTTCCTAAAGG
>NZ_DYYK01000165.1:0-8050 GCF_020741705.1 Bacteroides coprosuis | reverse complement strand
GCTCCATTTGGGAAAAGAGCGATATCAGGCTTTAGTAAAGATTTTAAAGGGAAGGAGTGTATCGTAGAATATGAGAACGGATCGAATTTTGCAGAGATGCCCAATGAGTTTAGAGTTTTGCCTATGTCCTTGTGGAACGTTGCTCTAGAAGTACATACGGGAAGAATTTATACGCTTTTGGGCTCAGGAACATTAGTCTTCATCACTTTTGCTGGACTAATTGTTTTCTGGGTTTTAATTTCAGGTTATATCATTCGTAAAAAGAAGAAATAGCCGAGCCTAATCCCATTGTCTAAGTTAACTCATAACTGATTTTATATAAATTATAAATAACCAATCATTCTCAATATAGATTTTTTTGACAATAATATTTTACTGTCCACTATTCTATCTGTATGTTTCCCTAAAAGTCGGACCGAAAATAATTAGACCAAATTCATTAAATTAGTACAGTGGCATGGATTCAAGTCATATTAAGCGTTTGAAGGAGCTTGAAGAGGAGAATCTTCGTCTAAAGCATATGTATGCTGATTTAGCTTTGGACAATAAGATTCTGAAGGATGTTATCGAAAAAAGCTATAGAGCCCGAGGTAAAGAAAGAGGTTGTAACAGAAATAGTAACGGATTACGATATCAGCATCACTCGGGCATGCAGGTTAATGTCGATTCATCGTTCGTATTTCTACTATGCTAAAAAGAAGAATGATGATGAGGTATTACCGTCCTAAAAATGGGTAGCTAACACATCATATGCTTTCAGTTACACAAAAAAATACCTGACTAAATTTAATTAGACAGGTATTTATATACTCTTTTTAAAATTATTTATTCATCAACCTCTTCTTCTTTATCCTTCACTAATACGACCTTTTTAAGATCCACATCATCGCCTTTCACTTCAACATCAATTAATTTTTCTTCGTAGCCTACGAAAATAAGTCTTACCCTATATTCTCCATTCTCAGCTACATTCAACGAAAACGTACCATCTTTGGCTGTTATTGTTCCCATTAGAACTTCTGAATCAGCATTAAGTAAAGTTATAGCCACGCCTGCCATGGGCTCTTTTTGATCATTGACTACTGTCCTTCAATATTTTGTGCCATCAGCAATGTTGGGATAAAGCACAACAAGAATAACATCATTCGTTTCAACATAATTTTAGGTTTTAGTTTATATATTATTTCAAAGAAACACCCTATAACATTCTTTTTATCAACACCTTATAAATGTAATAAAGATTTTAAGATTAATATTAAAGCTTGTCCTTTTTAATAGACTCATTATGAATAATTACGTTAAATAGCACTCCCTATTTCTTCTCTATTAAACTCACATCTTCTATTTTTTCTTTCAAAAAAGTATAGCCTGCCTCCAATAGCCTTTTGGGGGCAACTAATTGGTTTGTCAGAATAATTTCGCGTGTTTTCTCTTTTCCAAATATGAGTTGCAATACAAGCTCTGGAATGTAAAGTGTTATAAAAGTTTTCTTTCTCTTTTTTACCTCACCTACTAATTCTTTCATCGTTATATTATGCGGTGCTACTAAGTTATAGATTCCTTCACAATCTTCATTCTCCAATAAATAATGGATTGCTCCAACTTCATCAGAGATATCTATCCAAGGTAAATAATTATTTCCCTTGCCCGTAACTACAGCCACACCAAACTTAAAAGGCATTAATACTTGTTGCATCAATAAGCTATTGGGCGATAACACAACACCAGTACGTATTATTATTTTTCGGATAGGTGCTTCAAATTCACGAATAGGTTTCTCCCATTTGGCACAGACATCTGCCAAGAAAGAATGTTCACCTTTAGGAGAAAACTCATCACATACCACATTCGAACCTCCCAGCTGTCCATAATATCCAGCTGCAGAAGCCTGAATCCACACCTTTGGCATATCGGGACATTGGCTCATACTTTTATTTACAGCGTAAGCAGCTTCTACCCTACTATTTAGAATACGTTCTTTTTGTTTGGTTGTCCACATTTTATCGCCTATATTCTCTCCTATCAAGTTTATAAAAGCATAAGCTCCATCTAATATAGAAGTGATTGCATCTTGTCCATTCCACTCTTCAAAAGACACATTTTTAGAATCTTTGTATTTTTCGGGTGAGCGAGTGAGTACTACCACCTTATAATTACTTTTTAAAGTTTTTACAAGTTGACTACCGATTAACCCAGTACCTCCTGAAATAACAATCTTCTTCATATATTATATTATTAGACCTTTTAGGATATAACACTTGATAGGCTTATTAAGATTTAGCTTTAGTGATAAATCATCTATTCCACATCTAAAGGTAACTCTATAAAAAAGTAGAAGCTTTATTTAGCCTCTACTTTATATTGATGTTTAACAAAAATATTAGCCTATTCTTAATCCATTGGGAGTAGGTGTATCTACAGTAAGTAATGTTACTTCATCTCCTTGCACAGCACCCAACACCAAGCATTGGCTCTGGATGTTAGCAATCTGCTTAGGAGGAAAATTAACAACTGCAATAACTTGCTTCCCTACCAATTCTTCTGCACGGTATAACTTTGTTATTTGAGCAGAAGATTTGAGAATACCTAGCTCACCAAAATCTACATAAAGAATATAAGCGGGTCTTTTTGCCTTTTCAAAAACTTCAGCACTAAGAATAGTACCTACACGCATTTCAACTTTGGAGAAATCACTCCAATCTATTCGTTCCATATCTACTTTTGATTTTTTTATTATTATGATTCGCTAGCAGAATCATTGAACCTAAAGGAATCTTCTATTTACTTTCTTGTTTTACTGTAGTTACAAGCTTGATCTATTGCCCTATTTATATTGTCATATTCCTTAAACTGTAATTTAGTAGCAATCTGTAATACTTTATCCCAGCGCTTTAATTGAGCCCAAGAATCTACTCGTAATCTTAAAATTGAGTCGTACAAGATGTGTGAAAAATGCTCCACATAGAAGTTGGATATAGCATTCAAGTGAGTATCTATCGCTCTTTGAATATTCAATATTCTATTATATTCTTGATTTGTATTGAGCGAATGGTAACGATTCACCTGCAATTTTGATTCAATCTTTTCAAGCTGAATGATACATCCAGCATAATCTCTACTCTTAAAAAGGCATAGCGCAATGTTATACAAATTAGAAACAGAAGGATTTGTCAAACTAATCAATAATTGATAGGCTTCAGCATATTGATTAAGGTCCATCAATCTTATAATTTCATTCTCCATATTTGGAGTTGGATCGGGTAATGGTCGTTTAGGAGTTTGGAACGTCATAAAATAAATTTATAATTATCAGAAGATATTAAAGGAAATAAATATAAAGGGGATAAAAAATGCCCCTTTTACTGAAAGCGGCATTTTTATTTATCTCATTCTTGTTGATTATCTATCTCAACTACAATATATCGATCTATCAACTCCTTAGTCCACTTCGAGTTTACCAAAGAATCAAGCGTCAGTATAAAATCATTTAAATCACATACAATAAAGTGAGATTCTTCCGAATTATTATTAATTAAATATTTATTCTGATAATTTCGTACGACTCTATCACAACTACCATTATTAAATGGATAAAGAACAATAAAGTTCCCTTCTCTATTCAGCTTTTCATCAGTAGACATATTGTAACACAACATATGATCTCTCCATAATTGAGAATAAGGGGGTAAAGATATTTCATCGATTACACCTGACTTAAAGTACCCCGATTTTTTTGTAAGCTGAGTATATTCAGCTCTGTGTTTATTCAGCGTTCTTAAGGCTTTTTCCTTACTTTCTTCACGCATATTTTCACTATACTTCACT
The DNA here is from genome assembly GCF_020741705.1 of Bacteroides coprosuis. Lineage (NCBI taxonomy): Bacteria > Pseudomonadati > Bacteroidota > Bacteroidia > Bacteroidales > Bacteroidaceae > Bacteroides > Bacteroides coprosuis. The sequence continues at coordinate 4,225 of NZ_DYYK01000165.1, read as the reverse complement.
TCTATACCGAAAAACTTATCGTGTCCCGTCAAAGATGTATATTCCACATATACATCAAAGGCTGAATAGTCGGGTTTTCCTCTACGAGTAGAGTATTCATAAACGACAGAAGAGACTTCAGCCACCTCTTCCGGGAAAATCTCTTGAAAAAACTGGGTAGCCAAATCAGAATTAAAACTCATTTCTCCAAACAGATTAAAACAAAGAGGCTGCGAAGAGAGTAAGTTACTTCTTAAGCGATCCATCATAATCATAGCATGGTCTTTGCTCCCTAATTGCAATGCTTTATCTACCACTTTAGAAATATTTGTAGTCAAAAAGTTGACTCCTTTTTCTCCCAAACTTGTATCTATTCGATTTCCGATATCTTCCCCCTTGAATTTACCCATGGCATAACCTTTCCAAGTACGCCACTTACTTTGTAAAAGACGGGCATGAGCCTGAAAGGCGGTATCACTCTCACGGTAAGCATTATACTTTTTCAATTCCTCTATAGGAGGTTTTCTTTTGATCCGATTGGCCATATTTCTTCTCATTTGGATTTATGTAGTACAAGATAGAAACTTCACTAGTAAATAACTATTTGTAGACTAGTTTTTAATGAATCTCATCTTTATTGTTTTACATAAAGAAGTAAGATAGATAGTCTATATAACTTTATATTCTATTTGTTTTGTTCTACTTTTTGCAGTGCCAACTTCTTCTTCCGTTGATCACTCAATATAACCAAGACTACAGAAGCTAAAATTAAAATTAATCCGATCATTGATTGAGAAGTGAAATATTCAGAAAAAACAAGAATACCCACAGATACAGCTACAAGAGGCTCCATGGAACCCAATATGGCAGTAACTGTAGATCCTGCATACTTAACAGCCAAGATAAGGGCAAAATCGGATATCACAGTTGCCAAAAAGGCCAAAGCTATTAAGTAAACACCAGCCTTGAAACTAGGTATGGCCTGCACTCCCCCACCATCAAACTGAGCATAAACAAAAAAGATAATTGCTCCAGCTAAAATAACATAAAACGTTAATACGTCTGCGGGAAGTTGCCCTACTTTCATTTGATTTAGAGCTACTATATACGTCCCATAGGTAAGTATGGTTAAACTGGCTAAAAACACCCCTAAAAGATTCATTGATACACCATCAGTCCAACACATTAAAGCAACACCTAATAATGAAAGGAGTGCTGCTATAATGAGAGACTTCGATTTTTGTTCTTTAAAGAATAAAACCATTAGTAAACTCACACAAATAGGATAAAGAAAATGAATCGTAGTTGCTACCCCACTAGCTATGTAATTATAGGAGTAAACAAGAAATAAAGCCGTAAGTGCATATAATCCTCCTAAAGCAAAGATTGGCAGTATCTGTTTCTTTTCTATTTTTAGGCTATCACTGCGGAACAAACAAATTATTCCCATCATAATAGCGGATAAGAAAAATCGATAAAATAAGATATTAGCTTCATTTACTCCTAAATCCTCAACTAAAGGAATTGTAAAAAGAGGAATAAGACCAAATGTCCCAGATGATATCATGGCATAAATGATGCCTTTAAAACTTGTCAAACCTTTCATAACTCACTTATACTATCAATGTTTTTTATTTATCTTATAAATTGAGCACAAAGGTAAATAAGAAAAAGGAATACAGTCTCTCTTTAGATGAAGTTCACACTAAATATTTCTATTTGAGTGCCAATAGCTATCAATCTCTTGAATTCTCCTTAAGTCTTTTTTACGACCAAAGAAGTTTAGAATACGTTTCATCTCTGAAAGAGTGGGCATCTTCACTTCTATTCCTTCTATCTGAATAGTTTCGTATTCTTCAATGATTAAAGGCATCCACTGTCCTGCTTTCTTCACTTTTAATTCACCTTGTGTTTCCACCTCGATTAAAGGGAACTTGAAATTAGCAAAATGAGAGCAGAAAAGATCATTCTCTTTCATATTCGGATGGGGATTATAGTATTTCCCCCAAGCTGCTTTTAGCATATCCACATCTCGAACTGAACACAGAATATCAATATCATGTGTTCTCTTCAAGGATACATCATGAAGTATCAAAGCCGAGCCTCCGATAATGTAAAAGTCGTCTTGTAATAATTTTAAATCAGGGGCTAACTTTCCCAGTGTTTCTAATATGATATCTTTCATCGTTTTCTTTTTTCTAATATACTAAAATAGATGTATCTACTTTAATCTTTTGCAATTTCTCTCTTAGCTTTTTCCCAACCAATCATACAAGCTTTGCGATCGCTACCCCAATGATATTGTCCTATTAATCCTTCTTTCCTTATAACTCGATGACAAGGTATGATAAAACTAATTGGATTCCTTCCTACCGCAGAAGCCACTGCCCGCACAGCTTTTTCATTTCCTGCAATATGAGCTACATCCGTATAAGTAACCAAATGCCCCATCGGTATAGACAACAAAGCTTTCCATACTTTAATTTGAAAGGGCGTCCCTTTTAGACATAAGTTTAAAGGAGTATTATGGGCTTTAAATATATTATCTACCCACTTTTTTATGAGCATATCATTGCGCTGAAAAGTTGCATTAATCCACTCTTTATGAAGTTCATCAATAAGTATATCCTCCGATGCCTCCTCTGTAATGAAATTTAGATTACACAAACCTCTAGAGGTGTAGGCTAAAAAACATTCACCAAAAGGAGAAGATGAAACTCCATAAATAATAGACACTCCTTTCCCTTTTGCCTTGTACTCTCCAGGGGTAACAGATTCTATATTGACCATTAAATCATAAGCCCTAGAAGCCGAAGAAAGTCCAACTTTATCAGAAGCTTCTATTATATTTCTCGATTGACTAAGTTCTTTTTTTAGTGCTTCAACTGTTAAATAACTTACAAACTGCTTAGGGCTAACTCCAGCCCACTCAGTAAACAATCGCTGTAAGTGATATGGACTAACTCCTATCACTTGGGAAAGTTTATCTAAAGAAGGTTGCTCATTAAAATGCTTTACCAAGTATTCTATAGCTTTTGCTATCTGATTATAATATGACATATCTTAAAATACTCTGTTTTATAGTGTTCGGCTAAAGGTAATGTAGATTAAAATAGCTAACAACCCGAATCTTGCTAAAATAAAAAAACTAAAGGCTATCTAAATAATAGCCTTCAATTTAAAAGCAAATGCAATTTTACTAAATGAGAATCAACAAATAGTCTTAACGACCTTTCTTTATCTATTTATTCTCCAAAGTTTTCCTTTTGGTGTAACATAAGCAGTGATCTTTCCTTCCTTTTCCAATTTTTCTAAATCTTGCTCAGCTTCAAAATAACCATATTCTGCTAGGATAGAAAGCTCCTTCACTGTCATTGTTTGAAAGTGACGCATTAAAGCTAATGGGTATTTATCATATTCTCGTTTTTGAGCTAACGGATCTAGTTTTAAAATATAATTTTCATAATCAGGGTAAGCATGAACGCCATAAAGTATTTTGTGATCTCCTGCTAAATTAAAGAAAAACAAAGTAGGAAAACCTCTCACCTTTAATTCTTTTCCTAATTCTAAATCGTGCATAAAATCACTTTTTCCCTTTCCTTTTATATCTAATTGAATTTGATCTATATCTAACTTAGTTTCTTGAGCTGCTTTAAGAATAACATCCTCTTTTGCTATATTTTTCTGACCAACAAACAACATCTCACGCAAATGCCTTAACAAATCATCGGCTTTATCCTGACTTTGTAATTGTGCAGCTTTATAAGCAATTGAGGGTGGAAAAGAGGAATTTAATGGATCATTCAACCATATTCCACCATTAATAGGAACTCTATAATGGTCGCTTGCTTCATCCCAAAGCTTAGCAAGATCTTCAGAAGTATAGAAGTCACCAGGATCATACCCCTTACCAAAAGCTGGTAAAAGTCCTCCCATATGACAATCGAAAACAAACACATGACCATATTCTAATTTAAGTTTACGTAAAACACCCTCTATAGCCCAACAAGCAGAACATATGGGGTCTGTGTAGTAAATTATACGCATAGGAAGTTCTTGATTATTCTGAACCTTTATGTGAGGTTGCTCTTGTGCACCTGCACTTACCTCACAGAATCCTGTTTTAGGATCACATTGTAATGGGTTTTTATTAGTCATATTCTTCGATTTATTATAAAGTAGAATAGCCCTCTTTAATGGCTACTCCTATTGTAATATAACAAGAAAACAGAACTAATTGTTGAGA
>NZ_DYYK01000164.1:0-5392 GCF_020741705.1 Bacteroides coprosuis | reverse complement strand
GATTGCTAAAACAAACTTAATAAGTTTAGTTCTCTGCAATAATTTCTAAGTTATCAATTAACAGTGTGCTACCTGGAGCTCCTGAGAATTTATCTCCATCTTTACTTGAAGAGAAAATAACAGCAAGTTTGTATTCCTTGGTTGCATCATATTCATAATCCAAAGCAACATTAAATGGTTTGTATTCTTCAGTTCCAGCTACTTCAATTTGTTTTTTGAAAATAACTTCTGTAGAAGTGTAGATATCATGACCAGTTAGTATAATGTCTTTACCATCTTTGTCTTTAGCATTATAAACAACAACTGCTATCATACCTTCATCTTTTACTCCTGGTCTTTCTTCTACGATATGAGAAGTTTGCGCTCCTGGATTAGGGCATTCGTAATAAAGTTCTCCTGATTTATATTTATATGATCCACGTACAGTAGCTATTTTTTTGTCTACAACAACGCCAAACTTAGTACTCTTTAAAGGATCTTTGAAATCAAGGATGAATTTACCAAGGAATAAAGAACCAGATGTTACTTTAGGAGTGGCTGGGAATGTCCAAATAGGGCCATTGCCTTTAGTATCTAATGTTTCAATATGCATAGCTTTACCTTCTACTCCTGCATCAGAACCTACAACACCAAATTTATCAGCATAATTCATTCCAATAAGTGTTTTTGTACCACCATCACTAGCATCCCATACATAGATTCCTTGTGTTGCTGGAACATAAGACTTAAATTTGTCTGAGCCTTTAGTAGCGCTATATTTTTCTACAAGATCTTCAAAATCAAAATAAGCGCGGTCTAAGCTTTTTAATACTTTTACTTTGTATTCATTTACAACAACACCATCTTCTGAAGTGACCGTATATTTCACTTCCTTACCTTCGCTTAGGTCGATAGCAGTTCCGATTGCTGGGACAATCGTTGCTTTATCTGAAATTTTAATAGCTGGAGTAATTTCTTTTAGATCTTCTTCTGTAGCATTGGTTACCGTTACATTGTAAGTTTTAGTTGCTTCATCAAAAGCCACTTCTGCTCCTTCAATTGTAAAATCACTGATTTGAGCTTCTGAACTTTGATCAGCTGCCATCTTTTCACCATTGAATTTTACTTTGACCTTCATTTCCTGGCCTTTAACATCGACATCAATATCGGTTGTCATTTTCTTGTCAACAATATTACCCGCTAGGTTCACTTGACACTCACCCACAGCTAGATTTACTATGTCTGAGCCACTAAAAACTACGGTTCCTCTAGGCTGCTTAACATCTACATCGCGCACTACGATATCACCTAGTTCCATTTCTCCAAAAGAGAAGTTTTTCAATGCTAAAGTTGCTTTTTTACCATCTACACTTGTTATGTAAACTTTCTGAGCTAATCCCTGTGCTATTTGAGTTCCATTCAGCTCAACATCTAATACACCTTTATAAACTCCTGCAAAATCTACAGGTAATTCCACAGGACATTTTTCATCACGGCTACAGCCAGCAAAACCGCCTACTATTAGCAATAATGAAAATAGGTACAACAGATTCTTTTTCATAATTTCAATCTTATCAATATTAAATTTATACTATTAAAAACTAATACCAAAGTATACATATTTATCCTATTAACAAATAAAAAGAGGTATAATTAATCTTTAAATATAAGCACACACAGCTCAAATGCACAATTAATCAGTAGTTTAGAACTTATATTAATTCTTATTTTAAATTCAAAAACAGAATTCAAACCAAATTAAGGGTAATAACCTTTAATTAAGAAAAGAACACTTAATAGTCTAATAAGAAGAAATGAGAATAAGTAAAAGCTTGAATAAGAAATGAAGTAGTGATGAGATTAGTATTTTTTTAAGATTTACAAGAAAGACATAAAAACGTTTTTTATCTATTTATCTGCTTTTTAACATATAGATAAATGCTTCTAAATGCTTACAAGCTATTATCTTTGACCCTTAGATATTCTATAAAAAGAGTATCTATCCATTAAAAATAACAAACCCCATCTCTACTCTTTTGTTAGACTATTCTTGTAGAGGTGGGGTTTTTATATGTTGTACTTCTAAGCATTGCTCAAAGAAACTTTCTTTCCTTAAAAGTACAATAGCTATTGAAAACATTGTAGTACAAAGATAATCTTCCAAATGCTTTTAGCACTCTTTAGTGTAGCGCATTTAACCTTATTTATCTTGATACATCTATAGGCAGAAAGCCCTACGCTTCACTAAAGGCATAATTATCAATACACTAAACCACTAATATAAAAACACATCATTAATACATTTTAAAAGAATAGCAATATTTTTAAAACATAAAAATGGGCAAACCCTCTCCAGATTTGCCCATTTTCAATTAAACGAAAGTTTGTGTAAACTTATACATATTTTAGTCGAACTGTATATACTTGTTCTACAGATTCATCTTCTGATACGACTGTGATTGTCATAGCCTTGGCAGGAGTATCTATATCTAGAGTAGATGGTTCCATCTTATATCTAGCCCCATCAGATACTTTAATTTTAAACTTATACCCTTTTATTACTTCTATAGAAGTCATTCGCTGGATAGAAATTTCATAAATATCATCTCCTATCAGCTCTATATTCCTAACAGACACATCATTAATAATAAATTCTTCGATCTCTGCTTTAGAACTTTCTTTTTTATTCATCTTTGGACCATAAAATGTAGCTGTATAAGTTTCTCCTTTATGGCTAGACGTTATTTTATAATTTAAGGTCATTACATTACCTTCAGTAACTCCGTCTAAAGAAACCTTAGCTTTTCCATCAACTCCAAAATCGACCTCTATTTCTTTTCCTTTAAACTTAAAGGTATTATCGGTTGCCGAACGACTATCAACAAGAACGTCATCAAATTCCATAACAAAAGGATCTCCCATAGATTCTTTATAAAGATTTGTTTTTAAACTCAACCGATAGGGATCATTTGAGTTTTTCCTCAAATATACTTTCGCAGCATTATTCCAAAACAAAAACTCAGGTTCTTCTATAACTCCTTTGTACACGCCTGTAAAATCGGGGATATGTTTCGAACTGCTTGAGCAGCTTGAAATACCGATTGCTAAAAATAAAAAAGCTACCAAATAAGTAATTTTATTCTTTCTCATAATGATTGTAGATTACGTTAGGATTGTGATATCTCTATCAAAGTTATTATTAAAAATGATATTCTTGATATTATTTTAACACTTTAAGCTCTTTTAATGTCTTTATTGCGCCCATATACCCAAAATAAAAGCAAGCATAGGTTGTAGTCTATGCTTGCTTTTACTAGGATATTTGTTATTTACACTCTTTTATTATTTAGTAGAAATACGTACATTATCAATACGTAAGACACTCTCTGGAGCACCACTATATGTTATGCCATCTTTACTTGACGCAAAGAGCAACACAAATCGGTATTTCTTATCTGAATCGTATTTCGCACCTTCATTCCATCTCAATTTCATCTCAAACTCTTCAAATCCTCTTGTTGCCTTGTCGCTCGTATATTGAGCTTTAGCTACTACTTGAGGAGAATTTTGTAGGGTTCGCAATGTTAATATATCATCGGTATTCTCAAAATTTGAGACTTCATAAAGATAAGCAGCCATGAGACAAGCATCTACTTTATCTGCATCTAGCACCACCTCGGCAGGTTTATCGGGGTTGGGGCAAGAGAAGTACTCTTTTCCCGACTTATAATAATAGTAACCCTTTACACTCATAGGCTCTACCTCAAAAGGTGAACCCAATAATAATCTATCATGCGGATGAAGTAGGGCATCATCATTAAAACCTCCACAGTATAAATACCCACCATACACCTTGGGCAAATGTAAGAAGTTATCTCCTTCAATAGACTCTACAGTACGTATTTGTGCTGAAAGTTTGCCAGCTTGGTTGTCACTACTACTTCCCACCGTATATTCGGTCATCAATTCTAACTGTTTGTAACGAGCTACTTCAAAATCGGTTGAGCTCCATCTTAAATTCTCAAACTTCGACTTAGGCAAACTAAAATGAATATTATCAATATCAAGAGGATTACCTACCTCCCATTCTTCAAAATCAAATAGATAATTCTTCAATTTAATATCGGTCTTCTTTCCTACAAAAGTTACTTCTATCTTACGTTTATCAGCTGAGTTTTTAAACTTACCATCAATATCAAGACTGATCTCTTTTTCAGTAATTTTACCTAAAACAGTAAATTCTGCTTCACCTTGACCTACTAGATCAACGTGATTACTAAAACCATCTAATGAGCAAGTGTTTCCTTTTACTTCATAGAGTGCAGGAATATAAATGTTACCATACTCTACTTCTTCCAAAAGAAAGTCTTTCACAGCCAGTCGCAATGTATTGGGAGATGGATCCGTTTCGACAAAAGCATATTGTTTATCGAGGGTAAAATCTTTCTTCGAACCATCTCCTTGCACTACAGAGATGTTCATAGTTCCCTCATAGATGCCAAAAACATCAAAAAGTTCTTCTTCGGGACCATCCTTTTTCTTTTCATCATCTGAACAGCTAAACATTGTAAACCCTAAGACAAAGGCCAAGAGAGTATATAGTTTTGATAATTTCATTTCGTCGAATTTATAATTTTAGGTAAAGTAAACAATCTCTTTTTACTCGGGCAAATGAAGGCTCTCTTTTTTCTACAAATCCCAGTGATCTTCCAAGAAAGCCTACACAACTCCTGTTATGTAGGCTTTCTTTTCTCTCTTTGATGTATCCAAATGAAAATCTGATGCTTTTACTTGTTTAGAAAAGCATAGCAACTCCTTGCCTATCAATATCAGTTCCTAAATGTAGCATTTCCTCTAAATCAAGGGGGTCTGATGTATTTAAAAAGTAATAATACAGCAAATAACCGAAAATGATAAGCACTAGAATCCAAAACACAAGCCTACGTCTATTATGGCGCTTATACTTATTGTTTTTATAAACTATCTCATTAAATAAAGAGTCAGTTAGTTCATCATTTTTAGTTTCACTCATACTTATTATGTTTTTCTATTTTATAATATATAAACACTTAATAGTTGAAAAATGTTATAAAAAGCTTCCCTTTAATGTAAAAAACAAAAGAAGTAAACCTACCAGCTATCATTCTATAAATCTGTTATTCTAAAGGTAAAGACTAACTTCTCTCATAGTATTTAAATAAATCACTTGAAAGGGATATACTTATTTCTATCCAGATACCTCACTTTTCTTTAAACTGTTTTTAACACCTAGTTGCTTTCTACTCCTCTGTGTACCTTCTCATCTTACCTTATTATATAGGGGTACATGTATAACGAATCACCTTTTTACAGCCAACAAGGAATATATAAAAGAAGATATGAGCTAAAGTTTAACACAAATAAGACAACAAAA
>NZ_DYYK01000163.1:0-14974 GCF_020741705.1 Bacteroides coprosuis | reverse complement strand
AAAAGAATAAGCCTCTAGATATTTATGCACGATACCTTAAAGATATAGATATCTCTCCAAAAAAGAATTTCATCATACCTATAAACTCGGATAAGCCTTTTCTTAAAAAAACAGACTTGATTCAGTTAGATGACTAGCATAGCCTTCTTTCAACCTCATTTTAGTATAAACATCCTATTTCAGGGACTAACTCCTATCCATAAATTTGTAGTTACTAAAACACAAGTTTATGACACCAATAAAGAGACATTGCCAATTCTTAGTTGACAAGGAAAAAGGTAAAGAAGATGGTAGATTGCGTTACCGTATTAAGTGGAATAGAGAGATTGTAGCCTTCAATGTAGGTTATCGGGTGTATCTATCAAAGTGGAGTAAAGAGACACAGCGGTGTGTTCAAAATACCACACACGGAAGAGATAAGATATCAGCATCAGAAATAAACCGAGCAATTCAGATTATGGAGGATGATATCTCTAGCATCTTTTACAAGTATGAGATGAATGATATCATGCCTACCAAAGAAAACATAAGAGAAGATTACAATCTTATAGCGAGGGATATTAATCTAAAAGAAAACATTGTCAAACTAGTAGATCTCTTCCAAACCTTCATAAACGATCAATCTAAATCAAACCATTGGTCTGCTAGTACTATAAAGAAAATGACTACTATTCTGAAGCACCTTACAAGGTATAAAGCTGATGCCAACCTAGATGAAATAACAGAAACTTATTTGCAGGGGTTTATAGATTATCTCCTATACAACCGCAAGATGAGAAATACGACTATAGAGAAAAACTATAGATTACTAATGTGGTTTTTAAGATGGGCCACAAAACATGAATATATCACTACTAAAGCCCATATTTTATTTGAACCTAAATTCAAGAATAGCACCAAAGAAGTTATCTTTTTAGACTGGAATGAACTAATAGCCCTATACAATTACGACTTCAAGCAACGTAAATATTTAGAACGTGTAAGAGATGTCTTTTGTTTTTGCTCTTTCACTGGGTTACGCTACTCTGATGTAGCTAATCTAAGTCGTGCAGATGTACACGATGATCACATTGAGATCGTAACTCAAAAAACAGATGATAGATTAATCATAGAGCTTAATAAGTATAGTAAGGAGCTACTCGATAAGTATAAGGATATACCAATAGAAGAAAACAAAGCTCTCCCTATTATATCCATGCAAAAGATGAATGAATATTTAAAGAAGATAGGAAAGATGTTAAACTTCAATGAACCCATCAAAGATACTTACTATAAGGGTAATAGAAGATTTGAAACGACAAACCCTAAATGGGAGCTATTATCTACCCATTGTGCAAGAAGAACTTTTGTAGTTAATGCAATTTCTCTAGGTGTACCTACTCATGTAATAATGAAATGGACTGGGCATAAATCTATGGAATCAATGAAGCCATACACCAAGATTGTTGACAAACTAAAAAGGACTGAAATGGATAAATTTAATAGATAAATCCAAATTCAGTCCCTAAATAAGTCCCTTTAAAATGTAACTGATTGATAATCAATAACCATTGTGGAGCTGGAGGGAGTCGAACCCTCGTCCAAACAAGGAAACCATATGCTTTCTACATGATTATCTCCGCCTTCATTTTCGTGTATAAGAAAGACCGAAGCCACCAACTTATACCTTATCCTCTAAAGTTTCATCAAGAGTGTGAGGCCACCCTTAACTATTCCCGATATTTCTACACCACTAAACCAGATAGCTTCGGAAAAACAGCATCTGAGTGATGTCTTGTCTCAGCATCTTATGCCGAGATAAAGCTGTAATCTACTATAATTCGATTACGCAGCAAGAGCGTAATTATTTTCGCCAGATAAAAATTTAATACTAAGATTAGAGTGCTTAATATCAATGCACTGCATGCTTACATACCATCTCTACTCGCTGTCAAAACCAGTCAGCCCCTATTTATTTTACTAAATAGTTCTATTTAAAAATGGTTCAATTCTACTTTAAGTTCGCTAACCATCTGTAGCATTGGGTTGCAAAGATATAAATAATTAATCAAAGAATATAGATTTTAATCGATTAATATCTATATAAAAGAGAGAAGCTATGCCTCTCCCTTCATATTATAAACAATTATTTTCGAGTAAATGTTTGTTTGTCTTTGCCAACGCCTGTTACTGTTACCTTAGTCCAATGCTTTGGCATTACTGATTTAACTTGTCTAATATCACCTTTTTCGGTAATATCAACTCCACAGAAACCCATAATTACAGACTGTAGTATTCCTCCTGCTCCAGTAGCAAAATAAGGGTTTATACCCCCTTTTGTTTCGGCTATTACTCGAAATGGAGGAAGCAAATTAGGCTCATAAGAATCTTTGAACCAATGATAAGCCTCATCAGCTTGTCCTAATCTACTATACAATAGAGCAAATATTGCCTGAGTCATTGCTGGAGTATTTTCATAAGGAACTTTTCCTGAATAATACTTCAAATCTTTATCTATTTGCTTTGCATCTGTTATAATACCCAACGGATAAGCTAGTAAATTCACATCTGCTTGTTTTATGTTTTCTCCGTCATATCCATCATATTCACTTGTTACACCATTTGGCAACTGTTTGATTGGTATATTTTGACTAATTTCTTCCCATTCATTAGGATAATTTACTTTCAGTTCATTAGCACATTGTACAGCCGACTTAAGTAAACGAATAGTAGCACCATTTGTAAAGGCATTATTATCTACATTTTCTGCCCACTCATCGGCTGCGACAACATTCTTTATTTCGTATTCACCTTTTTCATTTTTTGAAACTCTGCTAACCCAAAAGTTAGCTGTTTCTTTTAAGATAGGCCATCCTCTTTGAGCAAGCCATTCTTTATCTTTGGTTACTAAATAGTAATTCCAGGCAGCAATACCTACATCTGCTGTAATATGATGCTCAAATGGACCAGTCAATGCCCAAACAGGAGTTTCTTCAGTACCGGTATCTGCACTTTCCCAAGGATACATAGCGCCTTTATATCCATAAATAGTAGCATTCTTTTTTGCTGCTTCTAACCTATTAAATCTATAATTAACTAAACTCTCAGCTAACTCAGGTTGCAAAAAGAGCAAGGGTGGAAACATAAATAATTCGGAATCCCAAAATACATGCCCATTATAACCCAAACCACTCAAACCCATGGGAGAAGGAGAGAAATCGGTATTAGGTCTTGAAAAAGAATACAAATGATAAAGCATACTCCGAACATCTTGTTGTGCCTGTTTATCCCCTTCAATCTGGATATCACTCTCCCACAACCTCTCCCACTCTGCATAGTGTTTATCTTTCAACTTCTCCTTTCCTTCTAAATAAGCAAAAATTGTTGAACGTTCTGCTTGATTATAAGGATCTGCATTCTGAACTGAAGAAATAAGAGTACCCACTAAAGCGAAAGAATATCGCTGTCCTTTGTTTAAGTCAAGCGTAAAAGATGCAATATGGCTATCGTTATCATTCATCTTATGTATCACTTTAGGCTCTTCTCCTACTGACTCTTCAAACATAAAAGCACTAGATGCTGCAATGGTAACATTACCTGAAGGAGATTTAGCTATAGAGGTAAGGAGAGGAATATGTACATGAGACTTATAGATTTGATTAAAATAATTTTGTTGCTCTTTTAAAGAATGAGGGGTCGTTAATAAATTATCAACTACCATCTTCCCATCCTTTTTCATAATCACATCAATATCCATTAAAACACAATGTGGAAGATGTCTCAATGCCCTATAAGTGTACTCTACGGTAGCAATATCTTCCAAATCAAATGAGGCTGAAAACTCTGCTTTTTTAAAATCTAATTTTTGTTTATAATTAGATATAGAGTTCAAATTTACCCGTTTACCTCCCAAAGACATTTTTAAATTAAGAAGATTATAACTTGGAAGAAAATTACTAACTCTTCCTCTTCCAAATTTATCATATACACCTGCTAGCACTACCTCACCCACTTCTAATGGATTAGGAGAAGAGACCACCCCTAGCATTCCATTTGCTACAGTAATACCGTAATAATTTGATGCATCAATTTGTTCAGCCTCAACAACCCAAGGGTTTTGAGCTTTAAGAGGAAGCAAAACACATAGCAGTAGACATACACTTATTATTCTTTCCAAATTCATATTTCTTATTCTTTTTCTATTTTAAAAATACCGTAGGATACTCCATCCGAACTAATATTTAAACCTCTAACTCCAACTTCAATCCTACATCTTTCGACTAAGATAGGAGTTGCTTTTTTATAATTCCCAGCAACAAATGTAGTTTGTCTTTTACCAGACGGGTTTAAGACAACGCAATACTCCTCTTTTTGATTAAATCTTTTATATACTAAAGGATAACTATTTTCTTCTGCATACAGAAATTCTATATTATTATTCAAACTAAAAGCATCTGTAGTCTTTCTGAAATGTAGTAGATTGCGAGTAAAATTCAACAAGGAAGTTGGATTATTCTTCTGATCCTCTACATTTGGTCTAAATTCATCGGGATCTAGGGGAAGGTAGAAATCATCTAATGTAGCTGTAGAAAATCCTGCTTTTACAGAACTATCCCACTGCATTGGAGTACGAGTTCCCGCTCTATTTCCTTTTTTTAGCATACTACCTTCTTTATCTGGTAATCCTGGTATATATTTCATTCCTATCTCATCACCATAATAAATTAATGGGATACTAGGCAGCGTCAAAAAAAAGGTCATTGCTACTTTTAACTGTTCAACCGTATTTCTATTGCCTGAATTGGGTCTTTGAAAATCATGATTGGCAGTAGGATAACAAGTAAAGCCATCATCTCCTATCTCTTCTAGCTGTTCGATGTAGTAGTTTTTAAATTTAGTGGGAGTTCCTGTTCCTTCTAGACTAAAATAACAGACATCTCTCGTATAAGTTCCTATGTTATTAAAGAACATAGAGCTATAAGCACTACTACCAATGTGTATTATAAAATCGAACATAAAACCAGCCTTCACCGACTTAGCGGGATTTCCCCATTCTGCTATAAGCACACCTTCAGGAAATTTATCTTGAAAATGAGTTCTTATCTCATGCCATAGCTTATTTGTTTCAGCAAAGTCTGTATCGTTTTTGATTAATGAATGAGCCATATCTACACGGAAGCCATCCGCACCCATTTCCATCCAATAATCAATTATATTCATGAGTTCTTTTCTTGTTGCTTGAGGCCCAACAGCTGATGTAGATTGCTCCCACTCTTTATTTTTATCAGGATTAGCATAACCAAAGTTTAATGCAGGCTGACAATCAAAAAAGTTTTTACGATAAGAGCCGTTCCTTTCATAGTTTCCTGAAACAAACTTTGGTTCTGGTCTTAATGTAGAGTCATTTGTCCAGATATATCTATCCGAAAATTCATTTTTTGAATTCTTTTTTGATTCCAAAAACCAAGGGTGTTTATCGGATGTATGACCAGCCACTAAATCTAAACAAACCCTCATATTTCTTTTCTTTGCTTCTGCAAAAAGTCTTTGAATATCTGCATTTGTTCCATAACGAGATGCAACTTTATAATAATCTGTTACATCATATCCAGCATCTTTAAATTCTGACTCAAAACAAGGGTTTAGCCATAGAGCATTTATTCCTAGCCATTTCAAATAATCTAATCTATCTATTATCCCTTGTATATCTCCTATTCCATCTCCATCTGTGTCCTGAAAACTTTGAGGATAGATTTGATAAAAAGTAGAGGTACTTACCCAACTAGGGATTGGTTTAAATTTCTGTTTCTGTTTGCCAAAACTTGGAAGAACAAAAATCACTGTTATTAAAAAACCTAATAAATATCTTTTTTTCATATCAATAACTTTTAAAGTAGGATATGCCTTGACACATCCTACTTTTGTGATAAGTTGTTAGTTAGTAATACCCTTCATTTTGAGTTAAATCTTCATTTCCTTCCAGAGCACTAATTGGTATAGGAAGAAGTGTTTTATAGGAAGGTGTTTCGAAATCCTTGTTATCTCTTGGTTTTGTATACTCATCAAAACGAATCATATCGTTTCGACGAGTATTTTCCCAATAAAGCTCAAACCCTCTCTCATTATAAATTTTCTTTAAATCGAGTGCAGTATATTTATCTTGTTTTCTAGATTCTCTCAATTTATTGATATCTTTTAAAGCACCTTCTACATCACCTTTTCTAAACTTTGCTTCTGAACGCAACAAGTAAGTATCTGCCAATCGGTAATAGTGAAAATCATTACCCGCAGACTTCGTATTATTTGTATTAGGATTGGGTGCATATTTTACTACACGTACTCCAGCTTGTTCTTTCGAATTGTTTATATCAAATTCTTTTGTGAAGATCAAAGGTTCACCCAAACGCGTTTTTAAAGGTTCGCCAGACACCGAATATTGCTGTCCAACTAAGAAACCTTGATTAAAGCCTAATTCTTTTATTAAGCGTCTATCTTGAAAACGTACATCTTCTTGATTCCATGTATCAAAGAATGTTTCGGTAGTACAACAGCCATTCCATAGACTAGTAAAGTTGCCAAACTTTTGATTGTAATGTAAAGTAATCGGTACCCACTGTATTCCTGTTAATTGCAAATCTTCATCATAGATAATAGAGAGAATAGACTCTGTATCATAACCATACTTTGCATTATCATGTTGAAATAATTTCCAATAATCATCGGCTAGTTTATATTCTCCTGAATTAATAATGTCGTCACAAAGCTCGATCACTTCATTCCAACGAGACTCATTGAAATATACCTCGTAGTTGATATAAATCTTAGCCAAAAGCATTTGAGCTGCAGCTTTGGATATTCTACCATAAGGTACTTCCGATTTTTTCTTTAACAAAGGAATGATATCCTCCAGTTCACTGATGATTCTTGGAACAGATTGCTCTCTTGTTAAGATCATTGGCTTTTTCGAAAAATCGTCTTCATTATACTCTCTAAATGGAAACTTACCAAAGTTATCCATCAAAAGATACATTGATAAAGCCCTTATAAATTTCACTTCAGCTATGTAAGCATCTCTTTTTTCTGAGGGATTGTAATTATTCAGATAATTGAGTGTAATATTACTTTTAGTTATACCAATCAAAAAGCTGTTCCATGTATTCCTTATATAAGTATTCTGTGGAGTATATTCATGAGTAGTAAGAGTTTGTTGATTTGCATTCACCCAGTCTGAACCTCTTGCAGGCCAAGCTAATTGATCGGTAGTAGCTTCTAATGTTCCCCACACTCCTGTGCGACTTTGTAAGTCTCTTAGGTAGGCATAAGAAGGAGCAACTACCATATCCATATTTTCTTCATTGGCTAAAGTACTCTCGCCATCTTGTTCATTTAATATTTCTTCATGCAAATTGGTACATGAAACGAAGCTTATAAAGCAAAATATATATATAAATATGTTTTTCATAATTATAGTTTTAGAATTCAACGTTTACACCAAAAGAGAAAGTTCTTGATTTAGGGTAAGAAGTCCAATCAATTCCCATAGAGGGGACACTATTTGAAGCGTGATTAGAGTTCACTTCGGGATCATATCCCGAATAATTAGTAATAACAAATAGATTATTGGCAGCTACATAAAGATGTAACTTATTCACATATTTGAACTTACTAGTATTAAACGTATATCCCAAAGATGCACTACTTAAACGAACAAATGAACCATCTTCAATAAAGCGATCTGAATAAACTAGTGTATTATCAAAAGACTCTTTACTACGAGTTGCCCCACCAATGGCATTCCAGCCTTTGGGTAGTAGTGTTTTTTGATCCATGATATTAGCTAGGTTATTATATATTTTATTACCAAATACACCATTAAAAAACAGAGATAAATCCCAGTTTTTATAGCGTAAACTAGTATTTAAATTTAATGTAAACTTAGGAAGCGCCGAACCTAAATCTTGTTCAATAGGCTTTCCATTCTCATCTGTCTCAAATCTATTTTTACCCTCTTCATCAAAGCCTAAAAACTTATATCCCCAGAAAGTACCGATTGGTTTATTACTCATTATCACCTGAGATTTATAACCATTTATACCTGGGCCACTAGGACTGCCTGTTGTGATCTGACTCATAGGCAAATCTTTCACTTGGTTTTTGATCAGTGAAAAGTTAGTGCCCATATTCCATGTCCAATCCTTATTGTCTATAATCACACCATTTAATTCCAGTTCGAACCCCTTATTGATAATTCTGATACTTGGTACATTAGACCACACTTGAGTTGTGGGAGCTGGCGCCATAGAGTAAACTTGAAGTAATACATCTTTAGTCTTTTTGTGGAATAGATCAATAGATCCAGTTAAGCGATTATCTAAGAAACCAAAATCGATACCTAAGTTATACTGATAAGTACTTTCCCATTTTAAATCGGGGTTGGGAGTTCTAGTTAAAGTAATACCTGGAGTTACATTAGTAGAAGAACCATCTAGAATTGCGCCTGTCTTAGATGTAGTACCTAGTGATGCTTGTGAAATTTTATTTGGAATTTCTTGATTACCTGTAATACCCCAGCCAGTTCTTACTTTCAGATTACTAAATAAGTTGAGGTCTTGAATAAATTTTTCTTCTCCCAATCTCCATGCAAAAGACACAGATGGAAAAAATCCATATTTATTATTCTTTCCAAATTTAGTAGAACCGTCAGCACGTACAGTAGCTGTTAAAGCATATTTATCTAATAAGTTATAATTTATTCGAGTATAAAATGATTGTAATTCATTGACAGTAATATTAGAACGAACTTCAGCATTTGTAAAGTCGCCCATTTGCAAATTATTCAAATAGTCTACTTCATCATTTTTAAACCCTTTTTCGGAAAAGCCATGAGAGTACATTTTAAAGTGTTGGTAAGAATGTCCACCTAATAAGTTAAAACGATGAGCATTACCTATTTTAAAATCATAAGTGATGAAGTTTTCCATCAACTTACTAGTAAAGGACAGGTTATTTATATCGACCGTTCCACCGTCCGTTAAATAGATTAAATCTTTATGTTGAGTAACTTTTCTTTCAGTTTTAGAATGATCTATGGCTAAGTTTATCTTATAATTCAAACCTTCAATAATTTTAAAAGTAGTTGTTAAGTTGGATAGAACACGATCGGTTCTATTTTTATCATTTGTAAGCTGAATCATAGCCACAGGGTTTCTCTCATCACTACTAGATTGAAAAAATTTACCATCTTCTCCATATACAGGAAATGTTGGGTTTAGTTTTAACGAAGATAAAATTACATCACCTTCATGACCTCCTGTTTCACCAATAGGAACACGCTGGTCATCTGTACGAGCAATCGTCGTATTTGCTTCAAATTTTACCTTGCCATCAAATGCTTCTTGAGAAAGATTAAAACGACCTGTGTATTTTTTCAATCCTGTACGATCAATAATACCATTTTGATCCATATAGCTTAAAGAAAAACGATAAAGTGTCTTTTCAGTACCACCACTTAACGATAAGTTGTGGTTTTGAGACATTGCAGTTCTATATATTTCATCTTGCCAATTGGTGTTTGCACCCATATCTGTGACGTTCAAACCATTTTCATTTACATAGTTTCTAAAATCACTAGCACTCAATATAGGAAGTTTCTTAGGTAAACTAGATACGGAAGCATAACCTGAGTAAGAAACAGACGGTTTACCTACTTTACCTTTCTTTGTAGTAATCAAAATGACACCATTACCCCCTCTTGCCCCATAAATTGCCGTTGCCGAAGCATCTTTAAGCACCTCCATAGATTGGATATCATCAGGGTTTAAGAAGTTCAGAGGATTCTTTTTAGGAGCACTACCTACGCCTGCTATACTTCCACCCCCTGCTTGATCATCAGATATATCCAATGGAACACCGTCAATAACATATAATGGATCTTGACCCGAACGAATAGAGTTTGAACCACGTACTCGCACTGTTAATCCTGCTCCAGGTTCGCCACTAGTAGAAGTTATATTAATACCTGCCACTCGACCTTGCATCATCTCTGTGGGAGATGTCATGACTCCTACATTGAAATCCTCACTATTCAAGGTTGACATAGCTCCAGTGAGATCACTCTTTCTCATAGTACCATAGCCTACTACCACTACCTCATCCATAGTTATTCTATCTTCTTCAAGTATTAAGTTGAGAGGCTTGTCCGATTTAACAATATATTCTTTTGACTTATACCCGATAAAAGAAACTACAATTGTGCTATTCGATGGCATTTCTAAACTAAAATTACCATCAATGTCAGTAATCGTCCCCACATTATTAGCTCCTTTAAGAGTTACTCTTGCACCAATAACAGGATCACCATATTCATCTTGAACATTCCCTTGTATTTGGAGTTGAACAGATTCTTTTTTCTTTCTACTTAAGATGTATATTTTCTTAGACTGATCATCTATTTTAAAAGAATTAGTCTTTAAAATTTGTCCTAAAGCAGATTCTAGAGAAGCTCCTTTCAGATTTACTTTTATGATTTGATTAATATTTACATCATCATCACTATAGAAGAATACATAATCTGTTTGTTCTTCGATCTGAATCATAACTTGCTTTAAAGTTTCCCCTTTTATACTTAGGTTAACTTTAGCATTTTGTGCAATTGCTGATGTTGAAAATAACAAACTGAAAAATAGTAAGATAAGTAAGAAGGAAGGCTTTAAAAAGACATAAGCCAGCTTCTTAGGAAAAAGCATAAAACTTTCTCCTATTCCATTTTTTTTCATAACTTTGATATTAGATTTAACGTTATTGAGTATCCTTACGGAACTCTTTAATGATTAATAGTGGGTAGACTTTGGCCGAAGTCTACCCTTTGTTTTTATTTAATGATTACTTTATTCTCTTTTATTTCAAATTCTATATTTGAGATGTACTCTATTGATTTTAAGATATCATTCAAAGTATCTTCTCGAATAGTAAAAGTGAGATGAGTATTATTTTCAAAACTAGAATTATATATAAACTCTACCCCATACCAACTTTCTAAATAAGGTATGATGTCTTTTAATAATTTTTTCTCAAAAGAAATTCTCTGATTAATCCAAATTCGAGAAGCCATACCATTTGCCATTTCAACCTTTTCTGCTTTATTGCTCTTTGACAATACATATTTTTCATTAGGCTTCAAGATATAGTCTTTTCTATCACTTGCTATTTTTACTGAGCCCTCTATTAGTGTTACTTTAACTTCATCACTGTCTAGATAATTTTGAACATCAAATTTTGTTCCTAGCACCTCAACGTTTACATTTGCAGTTTTTACTACAAAAGGTTTTGCTTTATTCTTTTCTACTTCAAAATAAGCCTCTCCATCTAAACTTACTTCTCGATTTTCAGCTAAGAAGTCTTCTTTATAAGACAGAGATGAACCTGAATTCAACCACACCTTTGAACCATCGGGTAAGCCGATAACACCTTTACTTCCTTGAGGCATAATTACCTTATTAACTAGCACTTCTTTTTCACCAATAGAGGTATAATTCAAAAAGAAAAAGGAAGTAGCAAAAGCTAAAATAAAAACAGCTGCAACACGATATAACCAAGGTAAAATAGAACCGATTTTACTTGACACAGAAGATTGTAAAATAGACTGTTTTGTATCCTTCAAAGCAGTATAGATTTCCGATTTACTTATGCTTGCTGCTTCTTGAGTAAGCCATATTTTATGTTTACTCCTAAATTCTTGTTTATGAGTATCACTTTGCTGCAACCAAGTTAGCAACTGCTCTTTTTCATCTATCTCAGCAGTTCCATCCCAGTATTTTATCATTAATACATCTATGTCTATTGTATCATTCATAGTATTGCCTTCTATTAGTTATCACAAGTAAGGGTAAATAAACCCTATCACATTTTTATTAGTTAACCTTTATTAACTTATAAGTATAAATAAAAGTGAGAGAGACAATAGATCTCTATCTGCCAAATACGCTCTTAAGTCTTTTATTATTAGGGAAAGATTCTTCTCTACTGTTTTTATGCTAATGCATAGTTTGTCAGCAACTTCTTTATTCTTTAATCCATTTAATCTACTTAGAGTAAAGATTTCACGATTACGGGGAGATATTGTATTCAGATACTTATTTATTTCAGATTGAAGTTCTAACAATGAAACTTCTTTATCAACGGATTCTTCAGCATGAAGAATAGCTTCAATTTCATTATCCACACCCATAAACACACTCGTTTCGGCATATTTACTTGTGAGATAATTAATGCTTCTATTGTAAACAGATTTAAATAGGTAAGATTTAAGAGGGCTTTCAAAATCAATAGATTGCCTATTTTTCCATAATTCCAAAAAAACATCCTGTACAATATCTTTTGCCAATTCTCGATCTTTAATAAACCGAAAACTGTATGCAATCAGTATCGAATAAGATTCAATAAATAGTTTTTCAAAAACTCTCCAATTTGTCATGCCCTCCATAGTAGAAAAAAGATTTTAGCAAAGGTATATATTCTATATTAAACCCCTTTCCAAATACGAATATAAAACTATTTCAATTTTAAGATATCATATCTCCGATGATAATCACTATTTATCAACTAAGTTACTGAATTTTATATATTTACAATTATTAACACAATTGCTATGTAGGGATTACAATTTTAGACTTAGATTTGTAATAAAATGTAACATATCTATAATTAACCAATAATAATGAGTGCAAAACACAACAAATTCAAGGAAGAAGATGCTGGCTACAGCATGAAAGAGGCTATTAATGAAGCAAAACGCTGCCTTAATTGTAGGAAACCGAGTTGTATACAAGGTTGTCCCATTGCCAATGATATTCCCGATTTCATCCATCAACTATCCATGGGTAATATGGGTGCTGCCATGACAATTATCAATGAAAAAAGTAATCTTCCTGCGGTTTGTGGGAGAGTTTGTCCTCATGAGAAACAATGTGAAGGAAATTGCATCCTTCAAAAGAAAGGCAAACCCATTCACATTGGACGACTTGAAAGATTCATTGCGGATTTTGATACTAATATGGATCTTATTCGTGATAAAATACCTCAAAAAACAAGAGGAAAAGTTGCTATTATTGGTTCGGGTCCTGCTGGTTTAACTGTAGCTGGTGACTTGGCTAGAATCGGCTTTAACGTTTCTATCATTGAAAGACAAGAAGAGCCTGGAGGAGTATTAATGTATGGTATTCCAGAATACAGACTTCCCAAAAAGGTAGTACGAAAAGAGATTGAAAAGATTGAAAACTTAGGAGTTACTTTCTTAACCAATCGATCTGTAGGTGAAGATCTTACCATCGACACCATATTTGGACAAGAATATGATGCCATATTTATCGGTTCGGGTACAGCTATGCCCAAAACCCTTGATATGCCTGGAAATAACCTCAAAGGCATTGTTCAATCTTCCTATTTTTTAAGAATGGCTAGTCTTTACAGTACGGGAAGTGTAGAGAAAGATGAAGTTCCTTTCAGAGAAGGCGAGAATGTAGCTATTATAGGCTGTGGAAATGTGGCTATGGATGCTGCCAGAACAGCTATTCGAATGGGTGCTAAAAAAGTAACCGTTATTTCTAATGAAACTTTTGAGCAAATGCCTGCTATAAAGTTTGAATATGAATCTGCTCTAAAAGAAGGTGCTGAATTCATCTGGGAAACCAACACAAAAGAGTTCCTTGGTGATGAAGACAACGAATATATTATGGGTATTAAAGCAGATACATTGGAGGGTGAAAAAATTCTTCACTTTGATAGAATTTATCTAGCTATTGGCTCACGACCAGCCAACCGAATTGTTTCAACAACAAAAGGGATTGATGTAGATGATACAGGATATGTTATTACTCGAGAAAAACCATACGGTATGACAACCCGAAAAGGTGTTTTTGCTGGTGGTGATGTAGTACATAAGCCTCAAACAGTTGTATTGGCTATGAAAGATGCCAAACTTGTTGCAGCTGGTATTGCTCAATATGTGGATGCTGTTAAACTTTTACAAGATTAAAAATAGACCTACTGTGTGTAATTAAAAAACGCCTATTAGATTTGTTTCTAATGGTCGTTTTTACTAAATAGATGGGCTATTCACAGCTCTTTATTAGAAAGTGATAAATTCACTTTGACACTAACATGATGATCGAGGTGAACCCCAAAAGTTGGACGATTAATTATATTCTAGAATGGTGAGTTCTGTATTCCACAGGACTCATCCCATTTAATCTATTTTTAATTCTTATATTATTATAATAATCAATGTATTGATGTATTTTTTGTATTAGCTCTTGTTCGGACTTAAAGTGTTAATTATAGATAAGTTCTAGCTTCAAAGAGCCAAAGAAACTTTCCATCATTGCGTTATCATAACAATTACCTTTACGCGACATACTTGGCGTCATCTTATAATTAACAAGAGCTTTGCGATATTCTTTGGATTGATATTGCATACCTCTGTCGGAGTGTATAATAATCCCCTTAACGGATTTTACCTTCTTAAAAGCCTTATCTAAAGTTTCTATAACTAGTTTAGTAGTCGGATTATTAGATAAACTATAACTAATAATTTTTCCATTATACATATCCAAAATAGGAGATAAATAGAGCCATTTGTCTTTAATCTTAATTTGGGTTAGATCTGTATCCCACTTCCTCTAAGGCTGATTTGCATGGAAGTCTCTATTAATTAAATCCTTGGATATTCCTGCCTTTAGACAGATATACTTAATTAATTCAATATGAAAGTTTTCTTTAGAAGATTTATTTTGAGGTTTTATATGATAATAAAGCGTTGAACGAACCATCTGACTGCAATCCCAAAGGGTTGCAAGGTCGTATTGCTGCCTTACTTCTTGGGCGATTTGAGCCTAATCATGCGTTCTCGGGCTTCTCGTGCTTGAACTAAAGCCTTTACTTTTTTTAATAGCTCATTCTCTGCTCTTAATTTATAAACCTCTAGCTGTAGTTTCTCCAA
>NZ_DYYK01000162.1:0-3085 GCF_020741705.1 Bacteroides coprosuis | reverse complement strand
AATGCATAGCTAACAGATCCTCCTTTTTGAGCATCAATTGTTTTTGTAATAATATTGATAGAACCACCCACAGAAGGAGCAGCCACTTTTGAGGCTCCAAGACCTCTTTGTGTTTGCATAGAGCGAGTAACATCAGATAAACCAGCCCAGTTTGACCAATAAACACCACCCCACTCCATATCATTCATAGGGACACCATTAATCATCACAGCAATGTTTTCGGATTTAAAACCACGCATATTGATTTTAGAGTCTCCAAATCCACCACCTTGTTTAGTAGCATATACCCCAGGAGTAGCCTTCAAAATTTCAGGGAACTCTTGAGTACCTAGTTTTTCTTCAATAAACACAGGGTCAACAGAAGAAAGAGCTACGGGTGTCTGTCTATCTTTAGCAATAGATGATGTAATAGTAACGTCGGCAAGTGCAACAGCATCTTGGTTCATTTTTATTACACCTAGATTAACATTCCCTTTTTTAGTAATTTTTTGTTTCCAATCTAAAAAGCCGATATAGCTTATCTTTAATGTACCATTAGTGGGTACAGATTGAGTAAAGTTACCATCGACGTCTGTAATTGTTCCTTGTGAAGTTCCATCAACTACGACAGAAGCTCCAATTAGTGGATCACCTGTTTCTTTATCTACTACTTGCCCCTTTACTACACTTTGGGCAACTGCTGTTGCAGCTGAACAAATGATAGCACAAGTAATAAAAAGAAACTGAAATAGATGTCTTTTCATAATTTTCTTTGTTTGTTAATAAAAGTTACTGATACTTGATTCACCTACAAAGATATATATTATTCAGCAAATAACGGTTACGTTATTATTACAATTTTTAATACTTAGAACCAATAATTAAATTAAAAGCATAAAAAAAGAGGACATATTGCCCTCTTTTTTATTTAATAGAATTTATTTATACTAAGAAGTATTAATCGTTAATTAATTTTCGATATCGAATGCGTTGTGGACCAACATCTCCTAGGCGTTTAATCTTATTCTCTTCGTACTCAGAATAAGAACCTTCAAAGTAAAACACATTAGAATCTCCTTCGAAAGCTAAAATATGAGTACAAATACGATCTAAGAACCAACGATCGTGAGAAATAACCACTGCACAACCAGCAAAATCATTTAACCCATCTTCTAATGCACGCAATGTATTTACATCAATATCATTGGTAGGCTCATCTAGAAGCAACACGTTTCCTTCTTCTTTAAGTGCCATAGCTAAATGCAAGCGGTTACGCTCTCCACCAGAAAGTGCTCCACAAAGTTTTTCTTGATCGGAACCTGAGAAATTAAAACGAGATAAATAGGCACGAGCATTTACATCTCTACCACCCAATCGAAGGGTTTCGTTTCCTTGTGAAACAACTTGGTAAACAGTTTTACTAGGATCTATATCTTTGTGCTGCTGATCGACATAGGCTAATTTCACTGTTTCACCTACATCAAAAGTGCCTGCATCAGGAGTTTCAAGCCCCATAATTAGTCTGAATAGAGTTGTTTTACCAGCACCATTCGGACCAATAATTCCCACAATACCATTGGGAGGTAAGTTAAAATTCAAATTATCAAACAATAGTTTTTCTCCATATGCCTTGGCTACACCCTCAGCTTCGATAACTTTCTTGCCTAAACGAGGACCATTAGGTATAAAGATTTCAAGTTTTGCTTCTTTTTCTTTTACATCTTCATTGAGCAACTGATCATAAGCATTCAAACGAGCTTTACCTTTTGCCTGACGAGCCTTAGGAGCCATACGTACCCAGTCCAACTCTCTTTGAAGTGTACGACGACGCTTACTTTCTGTTTTTTCTTCCATTTCAAGACGTTTGGTCTTTTGCTCTAGCCAGCTTGAGTAATTTCCTTTCCAAGGAATACCTTCACCACGGTCTAGTTCCAAAATCCAACCGGCTACATGATCTAAGAAATAACGGTCGTGGGTTACAGCGATAACTGTTCCTTCGTATTGTTGTAGATGCTGTTCTAGCCAATCAATAGATTCTGCATCTAAATGGTTGGTAGGCTCATCGAGCAATAGAATATCAGGTTTCTTTAGTAATAAGCGACACAATGCGACACGACGACGTTCACCTCCTGATAAATTTTTAACCGATTGGTTTTCGGGTGGGCAACGAAGTGCATCCATTGCACGTTCTAGTTTACTGTCTAAATTCCACGCATCCGTTGCGTCGATTATATCTTGTAGTGCAGCTTGACGAGTGAAGAGTTTATCCATTTTTTCGGCATCCTCATAATATTCAGGCAAGCCAAACTTTTGATTAATATCTTCATATTCATTCAAAGCATCAACTGTTTCTTGAACACCTTCCATCACGACTTCTTTTACTGTTTTAGAGTCGTCTAAAAATGGTTCTTGTTCCAAATAACCTACAGAGTATCCTGGAGAGATCACAACCTCTCCCTCATATGATTTTTCTACGCCGGCAATTATTTTAAGGAGTGTTGATTTACCAGAACCATTTAAACCAATGATACCAATTTTAGCTCCATAAAAGAAAGATAAATAAATGTCTTTTAAGACATACTTATTGGGTTGGAATGCTTTACTCACTCCAACCATAGAAAAAATTACTTTTTTATCGTCAGCCATAAACTTTTTATTAATAGTATTTTACATGCCTATAGCAAACAAAGATAGTAAATTTTTATCTATTTATTTTGGATGTAAAAAATATATATCTATCTTTGCAACCGCAATCAAAAAGCAACTAGGATTGATTCGTTAGCTCAGTAGGTAGAGCACAACACTTTTAATGTTGGGGTCCTGGGTTCGAGCCCCAGACGGATCACAGAAGAGGAAGACTTAACGGTCTTCCTCTTTTTATTTTACAAACTCAGTCTTTTAACTACTTATCCATCACTTTATATAAGTTTACTAAAATCAAAAGTATGTATAGTATCTATTTCAGAATTATAGGATAAGGGATACTCGCTTCTTATCAATTTATTTCAATTCCATTCAAAAGTAACGTATTATTCTATTTTATCCTATCGGTGTCAAGACATTACGATATCAGGGTCAAAAGGGTAACATGTCGGTGTCAAAGCAT
>NZ_DYYK01000161.1:0-15143 GCF_020741705.1 Bacteroides coprosuis | reverse complement strand
CTTTATGATTCCACAGTCCATTAACCCTCACGAAGTTCAAGGAGTAGAAGATATGGACGACAAAACATTGCAAATGAAAAGGACAGGTATTGTAGTGGCTCTATCTATTGCTATTCACAACTTTCCAGAAGGGATAGCAACTTTCACCTCAGCACTAACTTCTCTTGATGTAGCAATACCCATCACTATCGCCATAGCTATTCATAACATTCCTGAGGGAATTGCTGTAGCAGTACCTATTTATCATGCAACAGGAAGCCGTAAAAAGGCGTTTTGGTATTCTTTTTTATCAGGATTATCTGAACCCGCTGGAGCTTTATTGGCCTATTTATTTTTAATGCATTATTGGACACCAGCAATTAACGGGATAGTTTTAGCTGCTGTATCGGGTATCATGGTATTTATTTCATTAGATGAATTATTACCAAGTGCAGAAAGATATGGAAAGCACCATTTATCTATCATTGGGCTAGTAGCTGGTATGTTTGTTATGGCGATAAGTTTGTTCTTATTTATTTAAAGTATCTAAAAACATGTTTTTAAACAGCAGAATACAGAAAGTGTAAATTGCTTTTTTTACATATATTACCGCAGATATAACACACAACCGATACACAATGAAATATTTTTTTAAGCCAGATTGGCTAGTAATCACCATTTCTTTTATTCTTCTAGCATCTATTGCGATGCTAATAAATATAACCCCATGGAATAGTTTTTGGAGCATTCTATTTTTTGCTCTAATGATTGGGATATTAGTCTATGGATTAGCAATAGTACCTATATGGGTAGAAGTGGATGATAACAAAATAAAAGTACAACAATTAATAGGTCATAAAACTTTCAGAAAAAATAAAGTAACCGTTAAACCTGTTACTAAAGATGATATAAGTGGATCTATCAGAGT
The DNA here is from genome assembly GCF_020741705.1 of Bacteroides coprosuis. NCBI lineage: Bacteria > Pseudomonadati > Bacteroidota > Bacteroidia > Bacteroidales > Bacteroidaceae > Bacteroides > Bacteroides coprosuis. Next base: position 14,236 of record NZ_DYYK01000161.1, on the reverse strand, counting down.
GTTTGGTAGCTCGGGCTATGGCGGACATACAGGATGGTTTAGAAACAAAAGATTGGGTAAATACTTTATGCTTATTCTGAATAAGAACGAGCTGGCACTAATTGAAACAGACCAAGGGAAAAAAGTGGTTATCAACTATCCTCAAGATTTATTATAAGAAGAAAATAAGATAAAAGAACAAAGCCTCAATGAGCAATAGCCATTGAGGCTTTGTTATATACTATAAATCGATTTTCTCATTCTAACCCATACTCACACAGAGTGATAAGATTCACATTCACCTAATCATAAAGCCGTAAGGTCAGGGTCAAGACATCATCATGACACCGACATGATGATGTCATGTCGGTGTTCTTTTTATAGTAATTCTACCAAACACTAGGATAAGAAACTTTAAACTCGAAGAAGTAAATCACATTTAACATCATCACGGTTAACAGAACCCTTAGCGTATAAAGCAAAAAAAGAGTCCGATCGGACTCTTTTTTGAATACTATTTTATTGAAAGAATAACTAGTCTTAGAAGTAAACTACTTCTCTTTTAACTATAGATACTATCTTATTTTTATTCTTTTCTGTTTTTTCTATCCAGTTGTTATTTTTATCCAATTTATAAATAGTTTCAATATTAGCGTTGGGCACTCCCTTTAAATCATAAGTAACTCTATTAAACTCACGCCCAAACTTATCATAATTAATGGTATAACTGTTTATCAACGTATTATTTATCAAATCGTAAGCTTCAGCTTTTGAGATTAATCCTGATGGAGCATATTCAAACTTCTCACTCTGGACCATCTGATTGCTAGCATCATAAAAAGACAGCTCAATGGTTCTCCCTGCTTTATCAAACTTGGTAATTTGATGCTCTCCCGATTCTTTAAGAGAAGGGAAAAAGGTTGTACTTACTTTATTGCCAGCCTCATCATAAACGGTTAACAACTGATTAAGTACTGTTCCTGAAAGAGATACCGATTTAACTTCTACCAAACGACCTTTATCATCGTAATTGTAGAATTCTACATAATCTTCTCCACCTTCTAAATCAACTTTAATAAAGCTAAGTTTTGCATTATCATAACCATATATCTTCGTAGCAATAAGATCATCACCATCAAAAGAGGTTATTTTAGTAATATTCCCTTGTTTGTCAAACTGAGATTTAGTGTGAGATTGTAGATTATCATTTGCATCAAACACTTTCATACTCAACACTTCATCTTGTTCTCCTAGTCGTCCACTCTCTTTAGATTCAATATTACCATTCTCATCGTAGCTATAATACTCTACAAATTTACCTTTCTCAATCGGTTGTATTTTTGTAACAAAGAAAGTTTGTTCTTTAGAGTCTTTCAAAGTCTCCTCAACCATATTCCCCTTTTCATCATAGACCCTCACAGTTACCGATGTTTTCTCTCCTGGTATCCACTTTTTATTACTTAAAACAGGGGTAAACTCTGTCGTTTTTACAGACTTCACCTGTCCAACGAGACCTCCTTGAGTCAAATCACTAGCATAAGTATCAGATATAGCAATGCCTTCACCTATAAAGAAGAAAGCCAATGCAAGAAGTAAGTTCTTATTCATATATTTCAAATTTAATTTACGCAGATAAAGTTAGAAATCTCTTTAATATGATGATTCAATTCAGCAAAAATATTCTTTTAGAATTAAATCATTCATCAGAGTTAATAATATTATACAACAAATGTATTACAGAGTTGTTCTCTTTTTTCAATAGGTTAAACTCAATCTAAAAAACAAAGTTCTACGTTTTTGAGTTTCGTCATACAACCTTTCATTTAAATTATCCCACTGCTCTGCATTATATTTAAAGAAACCATAGCCTATCGAGGGAGTTAAAGTACAATTACCTAAATCGAACAACTGATAACCAAGAGTTAATTCCCATAGAAGCTTAGGATCTATATGGCTTTGATTAGAAACTAGAGAAGTACCCACATTCGCACTTATATACAAGTTTTCATTTATACGGGTAATTGGATGAAATCGTACATCAATAAAAATAGGAACAAGGTTTATTCTTGGGTCTGAGTAAGTAGCTACTCCTACTCCCGTACCTATTGAAAAGTTTTTTGTAAGATAATAGCCGAAGACAGTACGTAAATCAAGTGCCTGCATCTTTGTATCACCACCATATTTCTGATGATATAACCCACCTTTATCGGAGAGTGTTAACCCATAACTTAATTCAACTCCACCCCAAAAGCCTTTTTTTAGATATTGAGCTTTTGCTACACCACAAAATAGGAGTAAAGTTGTTAAAAGTAGTAGACTTCTTTTCATAAACATAATTTCTTTATACACGAAGATAAGCATTCTTGATTGGAGACAAGAATAATTAGTCTGCTTTTAGAAACTTTACAGACATAATTATTACAATAGACATATAACAATTCATGTTCACAGCTATACACAAAAAAAGGAGAATGCTAGCATTCTCCTTTGTATCTTATATTTAGATTTAATTACAAACCTTTTTCTGATAAATATCTTTCTACTTCTAAAGCTGCTTGACAACCTGTTCCTGCAGCAGTAATTGCCTGACGATAATGTGGATCAGCCACATCACCTGCAGCAAATACCCCAGGTACAGAAGTTTTTGGAGTTTTACCTATGGTTTCAATATATCCCACTTCATCGGTTTGAAGGTAAGGTTTGAAGATATCTGAATTTGGTTTATGACCAATAGCCAAGAAGAAACCATCAATAGGCAAGTCATATCTTTCTTCATCTGATTCACCCATTCTCTTTACTAGGTTTACACCCTCTACGCCATTATCTCCAAATAGTCCTACAGCATTATGCTCAAACAGTACTTCTACTTTAGGATTGTTCTTTACTCTATCCTGCATTATTTGAGAAGCACGCAAGAAAGGTTTACGAACAACCAAATACACTTTAGAAGCTAAACCAGCCAAGTATAGCGCTTCTTCGCAAGCAGTATCACCACCACCCACTACAGCAACGACTTTCTTTCTATAGAAGAAACCATCACAAGTAGCACAAGCACTAACACCCATGCCCATATATTTTTGTTCATCTTCTAGGCCTAGGTATTTAGCAGTAGCACCAGTAGCTATAATTAGAGTATCTGCTTCAATAACCTTTTCTTCGTCGATAGTTACTTTGTATGGAGCCTTCGATAAATCTGCTTTAGTAGCTAAACCAAAGCGTATATCTGCACCAAAACGTTCTGCCTGTTTTTTCAAATCTTCCATCAACTCAGGACCAGTAATTCCTTCAGGGTAACCTGGGAAGTTTTCAACTTCAGTAGTAGTTGTCAACTGACCACCAGGTTGAAGTCCTTCATATAATACAGGTTTTATATCTGCACGTCCAGCATAAATAGCTGCAGTATAACCTGCAGGACCTGAACCAATAATTAAGCATCTTACTTTTTCAATATCTGCCATATCTTATTATCTTTTAATTATGTATTAACGTAAATCAATTATATCCGCATCGGGGTAATCTTCGCTATTAAAACGGAATAGTGCATCTGAAAGTTTGATACCTTTGGAGAACTCTTTTATTTGAATTTTTGCAATTCTATTATCCTTTGTCATTACTTCTAATAAATTAGGCTCATAAGATGTCTGGTTAATCCACACTTTAATCTGCTGGTAATTGCGAGTTTTATCTTGAGCTTTCAGTATAACCTCAATTGCTCCATTTTTCACATTACCAGATAAAGAATACGAATATCCTTTCTTGTAAAGTTTTAAAAGTTGATAAGGATTAATTTCTTGTAACTCCTCTTCAGTAGGCTCAGAAACATTAACCTCTTCCATTTCAAAGATTAAGCTCCACTGATATTTGCCATCATACCAAGTCTTCATTTCACTTGTTTCGAGAACAAATTTTTCTCCTTTAAGATATAATACACCTTTGGTATCACCCTCCATTATTCCTCCTTTATATGTAGATGAATAGAAAGATGTCTTAATGCCACCCTCTTTTTGAAGTAAAGCAGTAGCATTATCCAATAGATACTTTGCATCCTTATTCTTTTGAGAATAAACGCCAAGGAAAGGAAGTAGTAGTGTTAGTGTCAATATCAGCCTTTTCATATGCTTATCTATAACGATTCTTGTTAATTAATTGTTCAAACGTTGGTCTAATTCCATCTCGTCTTGACAAAATACCTGGCGTGCTTTACTTCCCTCACTTGGACCAACTATACCCATCTTTTCCAATTGGTCCATAATTCGTCCAGCTCTATTGTATCCTATAGAAAACTTCCTTTGAATTAAAGAAGTTGAACCTTGTTGATGAATAACAATCATACGAGCTGCATCTTCAAAAAGGGGGTCTAAACGAGCAGGATCAACCTCTCCCATTGCTGCTTTACTCTCTTCGCTAGTATATTCTGGTAGATAAAATGGAGTAGTATAGCCTTGTTGCTGAGCAATATATTTAGTAATATTCTCAACTTCTGGAGTGTCAATAAAAGCACATTGTACACGGATTGGATCAGAACCCTGAAGATACAACATATCTCCTTTTCCGATTAACTGATTAGCTCCTGGTCTGTCAAGAATGGTTCGTGAGTCGGTCATTGAAGATACCCTAAATGCAACACGAGCAGGGAAGTTTGCCTTAATTGTACCTGTTATGATATTAGTTGTTGGACGTTGCGTAGCAATTACCATATGAATACCCACAGCACGAGCCAACTGAGCAATACGAGCAATAGGCAATTCAATCTCTTTACCTGCTGTCATAATTAAATCTCCAAACTCATCAATAACGACAACAATATAAGGCATATACTTATGTCCCTTCTCTGGGTTCAATTGACGATTTATAAACTTTTCGTTGTACTCTTTGATATTACGAACTTTAGCAGCTTTCAGTAAATCATATCTACCATCCATTTCAACACACACCGAATTTAAAGTTTGTACAACCTTAGTAACATCAGTTATAATCGGTTCTTCAGCATCTGGCAACTGAGCTAGATAATGATGCTTTATTGCTGAATAAATACTAAACTCAACTTTCTTTGGGTCGATCAATACAAATTTCAGTTCAGCGGGATGTTTTTTATAGAGTAAAGAGGTTATCATGGTATTTAATCCGACAGACTTACCTTGTCCTGTAGCACCAGCCACCAATATATGTGGCATTTTACATAAGTCAACTACAAATACTTCATTCGTTATCGTTTTACCAAAAGCCACAGGAAGCTCATAATTGCAAGTTTGAAACTTTTTACTACCGATAATAGATTGACCTGATACTACTTTCGGATTTTCATTTGGCACTTCTATCCCAATTGTACCCTTACCTGGAATCGGTGCAATAATACGAATACCAAGTGCAGCCAAACTTAAAGCAATATCGTCTTCTAGATTTCTAATCTTAGATATTCTCACCCCTTGTGCTGGTGTTATTTCATAGAGAGTAACCGTAGGACCAACAGTCGCTTTTATAGAAGTTATCTCAATATCAAAACTTCGTAGAGTAGAAATAATTTTATTTTTATTCATATTCTGCTCTTCCATATTGACATTAGGATCATTGTTTTCAAAATGCTTCATTAAGTCTAAGGTTGGAAACTTAAATCCTTCTAAATCCAGCTTAGGATTATATGGTTGATCTAAAGAACCTCTGTATAAATCATCTTTAGCAGCTTCTACCTCAAAAGCTGGTTCAGCGTCTTTATCTTGAGATTTACTATTCTCTTTTGGACCTTGAATAGTTCCTTTTGGAAGAGAATGCTCTATGATTTCTTCCACCTTTTCTTCTATAACTAGTTCTATCTTATCTTTATCCGACTTTGACAACTCTAAAGATTCTTCATCAGCAGATGTGTTTAGCTCCATTTCTAAAGAATCATTTTCATTTAGAGTAGCCTCTTTGTCTGTATTATTTTCCTCTTTCGTTTGATTCTCATCTTCAAACTCATCGGAATCATCAGCCTCATCCACAGAGTTATCTGATTTATCTTTTTTCTTTCGTTTGATATTAGGAATATACTTCCCAGAAAAGAAGTCACGAATCTTATTGATGTATTTTTTATTGAAGAAGATTAAAATATACAAAGCAGAAATAATAAATAGAAGGAGAATACCACCTGTACCAATCTGCGACTCGATCCAAAGACTTACATTATAGCCATGCAGTCCGCCAAGATAGATGAAGGAATCTTGATAAGCCTCGTAAAAGAAATAACCAAAGAATAATGAAAACCAGAGTAAGAGCATGGTACAACCAAAAAACCAGCGCCACATATTTAGCTTTCGAACCTTCATCATACGAATACCGGCAGCACCTAAAAAGGCTATAATAAAAATTGAAGCGACACCAAAGCTATTATTAATTAACCAATATGCTAATTGTGCACCTCTAGCTCCTCCCATATTTTTAATTCCATTATCAGTTGAGTTCAAATCTGAACTTGCACTATCCAAGATACTTTGATCAGCACCTCCTGTGATAAAAAAAGACAAATAGGGTATAAGAAGATACAAGGCAAACATAATAAGGAATAGTCCTATAATAAAACTTACTATTTCATTTTTTAATATTGCCTTGATTTTATGTAACATAGAGGTTGACTCTATCGTATTCTCATCATTCGAAAAATCTGTCATTGTCGATTTATGTTAGGGATTATGTTAGTACAAAAGTAGTAAATAAATAAGATACAATCTTTATTTTGATAAAGACAAATAATGTACAGAAAAGGAAGTTTATAAAAATAGATTTATTCCATCAATATGAAGTATTTTTTCTAAAAAACAGAATGAACAGAGTTAAAGCGATTCGCTTTTTATTAGCTATCATTACTTTTTGCTACCTTTGCATGATTAAATAAAAACATCCATGGAAAAGGAAAATCAAGTAATTTTTGATAAAAACGTTATAGAGTTTGTTACTGTAGCAGCTGAGACCTGTGGTTTCCTTGAAAGAGCAGAAAGCCTAGAAAGAGAAGAGTTTGTTGACACAGCCTTAAAGCTACTTCCTCTACTTTACTTAAAAGCAAGCCTTCTTCCTCCTTTTACAAGTCTTGAAGAACAATATTTAGAGACTTATGTGACCGAAGAAAGCTATGAGATATTGAGAATAAATATAGCTTCTGTTCTTGCAGAAAAAGATGATTACCTAGAGGTATTCCTTCCTGATATGCAATATAGCGATACTCCTATCAAAAAGAACATCTCAGAAGATTTAGCTGATATCTACCAAGATATTAGAAACTTTGTGTTTATCTTTCAACTTGGTCTAAATGAAACAATGCATGATGCTTTAGTCCAATGCCAGCAACATTTCGCTAGTTTTTGGGGACAACGTCTTGTTAACACTTTAAGAGCATTGCACGATGTAAAGTATCAAACAACTAATCCAGAGGATGCAGACCAAGATTTTTATAACACAGAAGAAGACTTCTATTAATTGATGAAAAGTAAAAAACGGAATGATTATACATCGAAGCATTACTAAAGAGCAGATAAAACAACTTCCACAAGCGAAATTTCCTGGAGCCATAGAGGTTATTCAAACCAAAGGTGCAACCAGCAAAGCTATAGAAATTCTAAATGCACAGACTATTCTGGGTATAGATAGTGAAACAAGACCTGCATTCGTGAAAGGGAAATCGTATAAAGTTGCTCTTTTACAAATATCAACTGACAATATCTGTTTCTTATTCAGATTGAATAAGCTCGGATTAGTTCCAGAACTTATTGAATTATTGGAGAATCCCAATATCAAAAAGATAGGCTTATCACTACGTGATGATTTTATGATGCTTCGTAAAAGGGCTTCTTTTAAACAAGAAAACTGCATCGACTTACAAGAGTACGTAAAGCACTTTGGTATTAAAGATAAAAGCCTTCAGAAAATATATGCCATCTTATTCAAAGAGAAAATATCTAAAGCTCAACGTTTATCTAATTGGGAAGCTGTAGAATTAACAGATGCTCAGCAACGCTATGCTGCCACAGACGCTTGGAGTTGCTTACGCATCTACAACTTTTTAGAAGAACTAAAACAGTCGGGAGACTATATAGTTAAACCAGAAGTACCAACAGAGCAAATAATAAAAGACTAATTTGTCCATACCATATTAATTTTTACGCAAGAATTATGACAACACATAAAGTGTTTTTAAAACCCAAAAAAGAACAATCTCTTAATCGCTTTCATCCGTGGATTTTTTCTGGAGCTATCGCTCATATGGAAGGAAAACCAGAAGAAGGTGATGTCGTAGATGTATTTACAGCATCTAATGAATTTATCGCAAAAGGACATTATCAAATAGGCAGCATTGCCATTCGTGTTTTAAGCTTTCAAGATGAGGCTATTGATGACCATTTTTGGATTAATCGCATTCAAACAGCTTATAATGTAAGAAAAGCTGTAGGCTTAGCTCATAACCCCCATAATAATACATTTCGTCTTATACATGGAGAAGGAGATTTCTTGCCTGGTTTGATTGTCGATGTGTATGATGAAACAGCTGTGCTTCAAGCCCACTCAGTAGGAATGCACTACATGCGTAATATCTTAGCTGAAACTATTATCAAAGTAATGGACGGAGCTGTAAAAAACATCTATTATAAATCAGAAACAACATTACCTTTCAAAGCTGAATTAGATCCTACAGATGGTTTTCTTATTGGTGGAGATAAAAACAACATTGCAATAGAAAATGGTTTAAAATTCCATGTTGACTGGCTAAAAGGACAAAAGACGGGCTTCTTTGTTGACCAAAGAGAAAACAGATCTTTACTTGAAAAATACTCTAAAGATCGCTCGGTACTAAATATGTTCTGTTACACAGGAGGATTTTCATTCTATGCTATGCGTGGTGGTGCTAAAGTTGTCCACTCGGTAGATAGCTCGGCTAAAGCAATTGACTTAACCAACGAAAACATCTCATTAAACTTTGGTGAAGACGAAAGACATAAAGCCATAGCTGAAGATGCATTTAAGTATCTTGATAGAATGGGCAATCAATATGACTTAATCGTTTTGGATCCTCCAGCTTTTGCTAAACATCGAAAAGCTCTTCGTAATGCACTTCAAGGATATAGAAAAATCAATGCAAAAGCCCTAGAAAAAATACAACCTGGAGGTATATTATTTACATTCTCTTGTTCTCAAGTAGTATCTAAAGACGACTTTAGAACGATGGTATTCTCGGCTGCAGCCATGTCGGGTAGAAAAGTTAGAATTTTACACCAACTTACTCAACCTGCTGATCATCCAGTGAGCATCTACCATCCCGAAGGAGAATATCTTAAAGGACTCGTACTATACGTAGAATAAATATTTAAATCTATTAAAACCGTTAAGCATAGTTAAACAAATACAGATATCAAGTTATTTGTTATGTTTTATAACATAAAGTCCATATATTTGCAACTGTGTTTTTCATGGTATTAGATTTAAGGTTTACAAAGATTGGTTGTCGGGAGACAATCAATTTTTTTTTTGCCCTTTTCTAAAGACTTTCCACCTTTTCTCAATAGTATTTTAAAAAGAGCAGACTCATCATGACACCGACATGATGATAACATATCGGTGTCAAAGTAGCCTCTTATCGGTGTCATGATAAGACTATGATTCTTATCTATATTCTCTTTATCTTTTCACTTCACAACATGATATTCACTAAAACAGAGACTCTTTTAGATAGACTTTATTATCAGTAACGACCTACTCTAAATGGATAATAGCCTCCCTACACAAATTAAATAATCGTTGATTAAGCAACTAAAAAACAAGTATCGCATTAATTCACAATGATACTTTTTTAAGCTATATCCATTCACACTATTACATTTTAAATAAAACCGATTTACACACAAAGCAAGCTTTATAAAGATATCAAGCACCAAACATCAATGTAAAAGTAAGAAACCAAAAAATAATATCGGGAATATTTCAGTTACAACTACTAAAAAATAGTGTATCTATCTAAACACATAGAAACAGCACTAAAAAGGACTTAAAAGGGTATTCTCTTAGAGAATTATTGTATACATTTGTACTAATTAAGACATTTGTTTTACTATAAATTGATATTATGAATATAAAGTATCGCTTAATAATCATGAACTTTCTACAATACGCAATATGGGGTTCATGGTTAATTTCGTTTGGAGGATACCTAAGCGGAACACTAGCTTTCTCCGGAAAAGAAATTGGAAGTTTTTATGCAACAATGGGTATTGCCTCATTATTTATGCCTGCTATTATGGGTATTATAGCAGATAGATGGGTACCTGCACAAAAGCTTTTAGGTCTAAGTCATTTGCTAAGTGCATTTTTCATATTCTTAGCAGCACAAGAAACCACGTATACACCACTGTACACATACATGCTTCTGTCAGTATTCTTTTATATGCCTACAATAGCTTTATCCAACTCTGTCGCCTACAACTCACTGAATGTCGCAGGATTAGATACGGTCAAGGCATTCCCGCCAATCAGGGTATGGGGTACTGTAGGATTTATTATAGCAATGAATGCTGTAGAAATCTTAGGCTTTACAAGCACACATGAGCAATTATATGTATCTGCTGGTTTAGGACTTATTCTTGCAGGATACTCATTCTCACTACCACACTGCCATACAGCAAAACCTGGTGCTCAACAATCATGGATTGAAGCTATGGGTTTAAAAGCCTTCTCCTTGTTTAAGCAAAAGAAGATGGCTATTTTCTTTATTTTCTGTATGCTTCTTGGAGTATCACTACAAATTACTAACGCCTTTGCCAATGACTACCTAACACAACACTTTGGTAACATCGCTAAATATCAAGGAACATTTGGAGTTGAACACGCCAATACACTTATTTCCTTATCACAAGTTTCTGAAACTCTTTGTATCTTATTGATTCCATTCTTCTTAAAACACTTTGGTATTAAGAAAGTAATGCTTATCAGTATGGTAGCTTGGGTTTTACGTTTTGGACTACTTGGGACAGGTAACCCTGGAGAAGGAGTATGGATGTTAATCGCATCAATGCTTGTGTATGGTGTTGCATTTGACTTCTTTAATATCTCAGGTTCTTTATTTATAGACCAGGAAACAGACCACTCTATTCGTTCAAGTGCACAAGGTTTATTTATGATTATGACCAATGGTTTAGGAGCATTCATAGGATCTTATGCTGCAGGTTATATAGTAGATATTGTTGGATGGCCAAACTCTTGGTTCGTATTTGCTGTTTATGCTTTAGTAGTAGCTATATTATTTGCTATACTATTTAAATACAAACATAATCCTGAAAAAATCAATGTTTAATTATGAGTTCAGAAATCGAATTACACATCAAACAAGTATATGAAAGTCAATCAAAAGTAGGCGCTTATAGCCTACTTTTAGAGGAAAATAAGGGAAAAAGACGCCAGATTCCTATTATTATAGGTGAGAAAGAAGCTCACTCCATAATCTGTGCCATTAATGAAATCCCCAACTCACGCCCATTAACGCACGATCTAATGATTTCATGCTTTGACTTTCTAGAAGCAAAGATTAGTAAAATCCTTATTTATAAAGTTATCTCAGGTGTTTATTACTCGTATATTTATCTCAACAAAGGAGATCAATATACACGTATAGATGCTCGCACATCAGATGCTATAGCATTGGCAATAAGACTAAATACTCCAATATTTATTGAGGAGGAAATTCTTAACCAAGAATCTGTCGAAATAGTACTTGATGAAGATAGTGATGAAGACAAAAGCTCTGGAAATCCCGAGTACATCACTTTTGGCATGGAAATAAGTGAGAAAGATAAATTAGAAAATCAGTTAAAAGAGGCTATTCAAAAAGAAAACTATGAATTAGCCTCTATATTAAGAGACCAAATTGCAGATTTAGAAAAATAGAAAATGCCTATATTTTACACTCCCAATATTGATCAAATAAAAGAGCTTCCTAGTGATGAAGCAAAGCACTGTTCTAGGGTTTTAAGACTAACAGAAGGAGATCACATTACTTTAACAGATGGTAAAGGAAACTTCTATGAGGCTGAAATTACATTGACTACACCTAAAAAGTGTTTGTTCAATATTTTGGAGACTCATACTCCTACTCCACCCAAAGTGTATATTCACTTGGCCATGGGCCCAACCAAGAACATGGATAGAAATGAGTGGGTTGCTGAAAAAGCAACAGAAATAGGATTCAATGAATTTACTTTTCTAAACTGCCAGTTTTCAGAAAGAAAGATTATAAAAACAGATCGTGTTGAGAAAATACTCGTTTCTGCCATGAAGCAATCTAAAAGGGCAACATTACCTAAACTGAATGAAATGACTCCTTTTAAAACTTTTATAACTCAGCCTTTCAATGGACAAAAATTTATAGCCCACTGTTACAAAGAAGATCAAGAATTACTAAAAGAGTTGTACACCATTGGTGAAAATGCTCTTATTTTGATTGGTCCAGAGGGCGACTTTAGCCCTGAAGAAATACAACTTGCCCTAGATAACGGTTTTCAACCAATAAGTCTCGGGGATAGTCGTCTTCGCACAGAAACAGCTGCAATATTTGCTTGTAGCACTATCAATATTCTAAATCAATAATTTATTTTATAACTATGAAGAAAATTAGTTTTTACTTTCACAGCCTAGTACTTCTTTTATGCATAGGAGTGCTAACTTCATGTTCGGAAACCAAGGAATATGAATCTCTAATTTCAATTAATGAGAATAATATGGTTGTATCTATTAACTTAGAACAACTATTAACAAAATCTGACATCAAAAATCAGATTACTCCTGAAGATCAAACAGAGTTTATCAACAACATTACTTATGGATTAGAAGAAGACAGCAAACAGTTATTGAAGTCTGTGATTGATAATCCTGGAAATTCGGGATTAAATATCAAGAATAGACTGTACCTAGCAATCTCCTATGAAGGACATGAAATAGAGTCTAGCCAAGTGAGCCTATTTGCTTCAGTAGAAGATCAATCTAAATTAGAAAATCTATTTAAGACTCTTGCAAAAGAAACAGAAGACGTAACTCAGTCTGAAATAGATGGATTCAAATCATTAGCATTTAATGAAAATGAATTTCATATTTTGTATAATAAACAAATTATGATTGCTACAACTATTAAGCCAGAATCGGATGAGTTCAAAAAATTAACCCAACCAGAAAAGACTTTAAATAGTTATAACTATTACAAGGGAATCAAGAGTACTGATGATTTAGCTTTAGCATTTAGCATTAAAAATTTAAGTCAACTTAATAAACAGCTAACTGTTAATCCTGCTTCTTTAGCTTTTACAGACTCTTTTTATGACAAACTTGATAGCAGAGTGTTTCAAGTATTATCTTTAAACTTTGAGAAGGGTAAAATCGACTTAAATCAATCTATTTTTGCAGAAGAAGGAGCAGACATGACCATCTTCAAGGAAGGAGAAGAAATACTTAAAAAAGCATCCGGAGAGTTTGCTAATCATGTGGGTAAAGATCCTCTATTCTTTATGAACCTAGGTATAGATGGCACTAAACTAATGACATTTGTTGATAAGTATTTTATGACTGATGAAGAAACTAGAGAATCTATTAAAGATGATTTTGCGCAGGTTAAAGAATATATGAATCTAGTCAATGGAGATATAACATTGGCACTTAATAGCATTGATTTCAACTTTATCAGCCCAAGTGCAGATTTTTCTGTATTCTGTTCAACTAAGGGAAATACATTATACACAAAAATAGTTGAGTGGATTAAAGAAAAACCATCTTCAAGCACAGCTATCGTTGAAGAAACAGAAAACCTATTGACTCTTAGCGAAAGAGGTTTCACGATGTATCTAGGTACAGAAAATGATAGACTATTTCTAACTAGCAACGCTGAATTGGCTAAAAACCCATCAAAGGATGTTGCACCTAATATTAAAGAATCACGCTATTATACACGTAGCAAGGATGGCTATTCATATTTATCCCTTGATATCCAAGCTATCTTAGCTATACCTATCGTACAGATGGGTATGAGTAATCTAAGAGGTTTACAAAATGCAGATGTTAAAAACTTCATTATGGATTTAGATTATCTTGATGCAAAAAACAACACTCCATTAGCATCTAGCACAAGTCTTGTTTTCAAATCACAAGAAGAGAACTCTCTTAAATTATTAACCAAGTTACTTGTTCAACTTACGAAAATGTAAAAGATAAATTCTCAAATAATTTATAAGCCACCATTAATAACTTATATTAGTGGTGG
>NZ_DYYK01000160.1:0-14763 GCF_020741705.1 Bacteroides coprosuis | reverse complement strand
TAAAAGAACAAAAAGCGATTGCAGAGGTATTATCCAATTTAGATGATAAAATAGAGTTGCTTCAAAAGCAGAATGAAACTCTGGAGCAGCTAGCAGAAACTTTATTCCGCCAATGGTTTATTGAAGAAGCTGAGGAAGATTGGGAGGAAAAGGAGTTAAGTTTTTTTGGTAAAGTGGTTTGTGGAAAAACACCACCTAAAAAAAAGAAAGAATATTATGGAGGAGACTTTCCTTTTGTAAAAATACCAGATATGCATGGTAATATATTTATCACAAAAACTACTGATACCTTATCTGAAGAAGGAAAAAACTTTCAATTAAATAAAACTATACCTCCAAAATCAATAATGGTTAGTTGTATTGCTACAGTTGGTGTTGTTTCTATGAATTTGGTGGAAGTACAAACTAATCAACAAATCAATTCTATCATACCCAAGAGCAAATATTATGCATATTATTTATATCTATACTTAAAAAGTAAGAAAGAATACTTAAATATACTTGGTGGAGGAGGAACAGCTACTTTAAATATTAATACTGGAACTTTTTCAAAATTAAAAGTGATATATCCTAGTGATGAAATAATAAAAAAATATGATAGATTAGTATCTCCTTATTTCACTAAAATAGAATCCAATCAACTACAAATCCAAACCTTAACCGAAATGCGAGATACCCTCTTACCTAAACTGATGAGTGGAGAAGTGCGAGTCAAGCTTCCCGATTAATAACCTAATACTATGAAGAAACTTTACGAAGACGATATTGAACGAATGGCACTCCAAGAGTTGGGCTCTGTGGGGTATGAAGTACTTCATGGCGGTGATATTGCCCCCGATAGTGATTATCCCCAGCGAAACTCTTATCAAGAGGTGATTTTGCAAGGGCGGCTCGAAGAAGCTATACGTAGAATTAATAGTTCATTGAGCGAAGACCTTCTTAAAGATGCCATCCGACAACTGAATCAGATCCATTCCCCTGAACTCTTAGCAAACAATGAAGCCTTCCATCGCTTACTGACCGAAGGAATTCCCGTAAGTTATCAAAAGGAAGGTGAGGAGCGTGGTGAGCTTGTATGGTTAATTGATTTTGAAAACCCTTTGAGCAACGACTTTGTAGCTTGTAATCAATACTCCATCGAAGAAGATGGAAAAACAAAACGTCCCGACATTCTCTTATTTGTGAATGGATTACCTTTGGTAGTGATAGAACTCAAAAACCCCACCGACGAAAATGCAACACTAAAATCGGCTTATCAGCAGATAGAAACGTATAAAGCCACCATTCCTTCACTCTTTACTTATAATGGAATTAATGTAATATCCGATGGGCTCGATGCACAAGCAGGTTCACTATCGGCAGGCTTCACACGTTTTATGTCTTGGAAAACATCCGATGGGAAAAAAGAAGCTCATAGCCATGATATTCCTTTACTTACTATGATAAAAGGAATGCTTAACCCTGCGACTTTACTCGACTTAGTGCGTTACTTCACCGTCTTTGAAAAGTCAAAATCGGAAGATGCCAATGGACTGATTACAATCTCTACCGTAAAAAAAATAGCTGCTTATCATCAATACTATGCGGTAAACAAAGCAGTAGATTCTACCTTACGAGCCTCGGGCTATGCAACAGTACAAACAGATTTAGCTATGGTAGCCGAATCTCCACTAGCCTATGGACTCCCCGATGTGCAAAATCAGCGTGAAGGCGATCGCAAAGGTGGGGTAGTATGGCATACTCAAGGAAGTGGAAAATCACTATCTATGGTGTTCTATACGGGTAAAATAGTACAAAGAATGGATAACCCCACTATTGTAGTAATTACCGATCGGAATGATTTGGATGATCAGCTGTTTGAAACCTTTGCCTCGTCTAGCGAATTGTTGCGACAAACTCCCGTACAAGCAGAGAGTATTGGTCAGCTCAAAGAACTCTTAAAAGTGCGTTCGGGAGGAATTGTTTTTACTACCATTCAGAAGTTTCAACCCGACGAAGGCAATCAGTTTGATACCTTGTCTAGTCGAGAAAATATCATTGTAATAGCCGATGAGGCTCACCGTACACAGTATGGATTTAAAGCCAAAGTAGTAGATGCTAAAGATGAGCAAGGAAATATTATCGGAAAGAAAACCGTATATGGCTTTGCCAAATATATGCGTGATGCTTTACCAAATGCTACTTATCTAGGCTTTACAGGTACACCTATTGAGGGAACAGATAAGAATACTCCAGCAGTGTTTGGTAACTATATTGATGTGTATGACATTGCACAAGCTGTAGAAGATGGTGCTACTGTTCCCATATTCTATGAAAGTAGACTCGCAAAGATAGAGCTGACTGAAGAGGGTAGAAAACTTATTGAAGAACTTGACGAAGAGTTGAAGTACGACGAGTTGAGTGAAACAGAAAAAATGAAAGCTCGCTGGACTCAACTCGAAGCACTCGTAGGTACTACAGAGCGTACAGAGTTGATAGCTAAAGATATACTATTTCACTTTGGAGAACGTCAAAAAGTATTTGAGGGTAAAGCAATGGTGGTAGCGATGAGTAGGCGTATAGCAGCCGAACTCTATGAAGCTATCATTCAGCTTCAACCTACTTGGCATAGTGATGAGCTCACCAAAGGAAAAATCAAAGTGATTATGACATCAGCCTCTTCTGATGGTCCGTTACTAGCCAAACACCATACCTCTAAACAAGATCGTCGTTTACTAGCCGACAGAATGAAAAACCCTGAAGATGAGCTACAGCTAGTGATTGTATGCGACATGTGGCTTACAGGTTTTGATGCTCCCTGTTTACATACATTGTACATCGATAAGCCTATGAAAGGACATAACCTTATGCAGGCGATTGCTAGGGTGAATAGAGTATATAAAGATAAACCTGGAGGTTTAATTGTTGATTATTTAGGAATTGCTTCAGATTTAAAAGAAGCTTTATCTTTTTACTCAGATGCAGGAGGTAAAGGAGATCCCACAATCGCACAAGAACAAGCTGTTGAAATAGTTTTAGAAAAAATAGAAGTAATTCGCCAACTCTTTCATGGTTTTGATTATAAGATTTACTTTACAGCAAACACACAACAAAAACTACAACTTATCTTGAAGGCCCAAGAATTTATCTTGGGAGTAGAAGATGGACGGAAGCGACTAATTGATGGGGTCTCTGCGATATCCAAGGCTTTTGCCATAGCAGTTCCAAATGAGGAAGCTATGGCTTTAGCTGATGAAATAGCTTTTTATCAAGCGATTAAAGCTCGATTAATTAAGCTAGAAGGAGTATTGTCAGCAGGTGGTTCAGATAGTGTACGAGATGAATCAGTTGAAACTACAATTAGACAAGTTATTGATAGTGCCTTGGTATCGGATCAAGTGATAGATGTATTTGATGCAGCGGGGATAAAAAAACCTGATATTTCCATTCTGTCTGAAGAATTTATGGCAGAAATTAAGGGGATGGAGCATAAAAATATAGCCATTGAGGTACTTAAAAAAATATTGCGGGATGAAATTAAAACTCGTTCTAAAACGAATATCGTACAAGGAAAAACTCTAATTGCACGTTTAGAAGATTCTATCAAACGTTATCATAATAAAATATTAACAGCAGCAGAAGTGATTGATG
This sequence comes from Bacteroides coprosuis, assembly GCF_020741705.1. Taxonomy (NCBI): domain Bacteria; kingdom Pseudomonadati; phylum Bacteroidota; class Bacteroidia; order Bacteroidales; family Bacteroidaceae; genus Bacteroides; species Bacteroides coprosuis. The sequence goes on along the minus strand of NZ_DYYK01000160.1, from coordinate 11,133 downwards.
AACTAATAAAGCTTAGTAAGTCAATTACAGAGAGTGATAAAGAAGCCCAAGAGCTGGGCCTCACTGATTATGAATATGCTTTTTATACGGCAGTAGCTCAGAACGAAAGTGCCCGTGAACTTATGGGCAAAGATATGTTAAGGGAGTTAGCAGTTGCTCTTACTGAAACCATTAGAAAAAACGCTTCAATCGACTGGACTATAAAAGAATCGGTAAAAGCCAGACTTAAAGTAGCTGTTAAACGATTATTGAGGAGATATGGATTCCCGCCAGATATGCAAAAATTGGCAACCGAAGCAGTAATAAAGCAAGCAGAAGAATTAGCAAAACAAATGAGTTAGTCAAATATTAGATGCAGGGGTTTGTAAGTAACACGTCCTAAATTAGCATTACAGTTTATTCGACAAATATAAAACTGATGCTGTTACACGCAGTGTATAAGTACAAATGGGTTGGGTTATGGGTATAGCCCAACCCTTTTTGTTTGAAAGAATACTTGCAGTTACTTACTCTGTTTGAAGCTCTCGTCGTCAGGTATTTCTTGCAGAAGGGAGGCATGGGATGTTGTAGCCAGTTTGTTTTTTAAATCCTCTTTAGAGTAGATTAAGGAGAAGCTGCCTTGTGTTATTTTTTGACTATACCACAATGTCATATCTAGCAATTCGAAATTGTTAATGCCCGAAATTTCGTTTAGACTCTTAAGGGCATAATAGAAATTAGTATCGTCTAAATTGGGGGTAATCTTTTCCTCCTTATTAATCTGCCGATAGGCATTTTTTACTAAGCTATCATAGATGGGGAAGTTTCCTAATCGAACAAAATGAATGTATTTGGATAGAAGAGATGTAGCTTTCAGTCCGTTGAGTTCTCTATTAAAACCATAGGATTGCTTGAAAAGTTCCTCCAATTGCTCATAACTACCTTTTTGAATGAGGGCTTGTTCTGTATGATTAATTGCATTGGCTAAATCATCAATACCAAAGTATCTTTTACTCATATTGGTAGAGAAAAGAGAATCTATCACAAGAAGTCTTAGTTTGATGTTGTAGAAGGTTTGTTCTCTTGTCTTTTTAAAGGTCTCTTTAATGAATTCTTTTTCTTTCAAATAAGGAGAGTCCTTTAGTCGTTCCATTATCTGTCCGGAGAATAATTTTAAATCTTCTAAATTACTAATCTGTGGTTGATAGGGTTTAGTCATGGTTTATGTGCTTTTTATTAAAATAATCTTTCAAAAGAAAGGAACAACTTTTTAAGAAGCATTGTCTCTTTATGCCTTCTCAATGTACACTTATTATTTCACTATGAACCTCTCAATTATAAAAATAGCCTGTCTCGTGAAAAGACAGGCTATTGGATAAGTATAAAGTATTTCTCTTATTTCTTACGATTCTTTACGTATTTATCTAGCCATTCATCTTGCTCCCAAAGCATGTGGAAGATAGATTCTTTTGCCTTGTAGCTATGGCTTTCAAAAGGTAATAATACCAAGCGGGTAGGAGCACCAAAACCTTTCAAGGCATTGAAGTAACGCTCACTCTGCATGGTGTGAGTACCTGTATTGTTGTCATTGGCTCCGTGAATAAGCAGTAGAGGAGTCTTCATTTGATCTACGTGCATAAAGGGAGACATGGTGTTGTAAACCTCTGGAACATCCCAATAAGTACGTTGCTCATATTGGAAGCCAAAAGGAGTTAGTGTACGGTTGTATGCACCACTACGAGCAATACCTGCCGCAAATAAATTACAATGAGAAAGAAGATTGGCTGTCATGAAAGCACCGTACGAGTGTCCACCTACTGCTACCTTATCTCTATCAATGTAACCTAGTTTATCTACAGCATCAATTGCAGCTTCAGCATTGGCTACAAGTTGCTCAATGAATGTATCATTGGGTTCTTCATTTCCTTCGCCCACAATAGGGAAAGCCGCATCATCAAGTACAGCATAACCTCTAAGTACCCAATAGATAGGCGAGGTTTTATAAGGCTGAATAAATTTATTGGGGTTGGTGGTTATTTGTCCAGCACTAGCTATATCCTTGTATTCAGTAGGGTATGCCCACATAAACATCGGAAGTTTTTCTGTTTTAGCCGTGCGGTCATAATCTGCTGGTAAGTAAAGAGTACCACTTAAAGGCACACCATCTTTACGTTTGTATTGGATGACTTCTTTGTAAACACCAGCCAACTTTTCAAATGGGTTTTTGAAGAAAGTTACGGGTATGGGTGCAATACGTTTTTTAGCATTGTAGATATAGTAATTCGGATATTCGGTTTGAGATTGCAATCTTACTAAATATTCTCCTCTCACGGGGTCGATAACGCGTGAGATATCTAAGCTCTTATCTGTGTATTTTGATTCAAAGATACGGTTTGCCTTTTTAGTCTTGAAGTTGTATTCATCTACAAAAGGGAACTGACCATCGGGACGGAAACCATCACCTACTAGATAGGCTTTACCAGCTTTCATACGAAGCACATAACGGTCGTACTGATTTCTTTCTGTATCAAAATCTCCTGGGTTTTTATACTTATCTTGATAGTTGTAGTCGAAGAGTATTTCAGCCTCTTTCTCTGGATTGGATGGATCTACCAAATAGGTCTTTTGGTTACGCGTATCAAACCATTGGTCGTACACAATAGCCGTATTTGTATCTCCCCAAGTAATGCCCGCATATCTATTTATGGTCTTCGCTAGAAAGCTTGGCTCTCCATCAAATGGAGCTCTAAGTTGGTAGATAAAATCTCTGTACTCCACTTGGTTTGCTGCATCCCCTTTATCTTGAGCTTCAGCCCAGTATAAAGTCGCTGGTTCGTCTGCTCTCCAATAGATGCTTCTCTTTCCTGTATAGGTTGACATGAAGCCTTTTGGCATACTTTCAACAAGAGGTTTATGATTAATTTCCTTTACCAGTTTACCCTCTTTAGTAAGTACTACCGTTTTTGTAGGGAAACGATAAGCGGGTACTACATAAGAGTATGGACGAGTGAAAGTTGAAACCAAAACATATTCTCCATCGGGAGAGAAAGAGAAGTCTGTGTACAAGTCTTTACCTGCCCATAAAGTAGCCTTACCTTCTAAGTCGATGTAGTATAACTCTGAATTTACAAGTGTCTCAAAGTTTTTTTCATCAGTAGGGTTCTGTAATAAGTCTTGATAAGTACGATTGGGCGATTGCTTTCCCACTTCACTAATAGAAACTATCGGACCTTTAGGAAGAACCTCTGAGTTACTAATAAGCTCAGGGCTATCGGTTGGACGGATATATACAATAAAGCCTTTGCCGTCTTTAGTCCATGTATAAGGTCGACCAATAGTAGCATTTAAGTTGTCCTTTGTTAGGCATTTCGCTTGTAAGGTTGTCATATCTGCCACCCATAGTTCTACACCTTTCTCTGTTGTATTTGTAAAAGCTAGTTGGGTTTCATCGGGAGACCATGTTAGGTAAGCGATGCGAGCATGGCTAGGAAGACCTTGGATTTGTTTCTCCTCTCTACTCTTAAAATCTTTGAAAGTAAGGTTGTTGTAATAGCTCATTGTACTTTCAATACGAGTAATCGGGTTGATGCGAAGCCCTGCTAATCGAAGTTCTGGCATAGCCAAATCTTCTAGGGTGTCGTAAGTATTATAATGATTCAATACCATTTTAGTAAGCCTACTATCCATTTTAGGAATAGGAGCTCTTTCGTAATCAGCTACTTCCAAAATCTCTTTGGGTGGTTTCTGATAATCCAACTTCTCTTGTCCAAAAGTTGGTGCGGATAATCCCAGCATAAAAAATAGGGTTAATGTTAAGTTTTTCATAAATAGTTTTAGGATTTATATTAATTTTAGTACCAAAATAAGAAGACTATTTTGAATAATCCATATAAAAGATAGAATATTATTTGTTGATTTACTGATATATATGGTTCTTCTACTCAAGGAGTGAGCCACAGTGAATCAAAGCATCTTGGAGAATGATGTATTTTATCTGAAAAATATAAAGTAAGAATTTTTCAATTCCTCTAAGATTGTCTTATTTTGCATAGATATTAATAGATTGTAAACATGAGTCAAAGGATAGAAGTTGTAGGAGCTGTAATTGTTAAAGAAGGAAAGGTGCTGTGTACCCAACGTAGTGCCACTATGCGCTTACCTCACAAGTGGGAGTTCCCAGGAGGAAAAGTAGAAGCGGGGGAGACCTTAAAGGAGGCTTTGGCGCGTGAAATCAAAGAGGAATTGGATTGTGTCATTCAAGTAAATGAAAAGATTACACGAACAGAGTTTGATTACACCAAGAGTAAAATAGCACTGAATACCTTCTATTGTAGTTTGAAGGGAGATGATATCGAGTTACTTGAGCATGAAGCGATGAAGTGGGTTGCCCCAAAGGAGTTGTTAAAGCTAACATGGGCTCCAGCTGATATCCCTACCGTAAGAATGATAATGAGTCAAATGAATGATTAATTACAACGAAATATGCTGGATATAAGTAAATATATTGAAACAGGCAGTATCAATAACCTAAAAGTAGGGGCTACTTTAATAAGGGTTGAAGAAGAACTGGGTGAGATACAAGATTATGAAAAGATGTACTTTGATACATCCGATCCTACTGCTGGATTCTCCATCTATCGGGACGGGATAGAATATATGTTTATCGACTATAAACTCTATGGTATTAACATTGATATGGTAGATAATCAGTTTTGCCTGAATCCCTTTTATCAGTTGAGTACCCATACCCCCTTATCGGTACTGCTCGCTTTTCTGACCTACAAGGATTTAGAATGGAGCTTTTACTCCAAAGATACGTACGATAAGACATTGGCTATCCAACTAGAATCAGGGGTGAAGTTCTCCTATCAGTATAATGAAGACAATGAGTTGGTATTGATAGGCTTTTATAGCTATGCCAAGATCAAATAGGGCTTGGGTATCCATGAAGAAATGGCGCATGATACTGTTGTAGTAGCACACGCCATTCCGAAAAGAAATTTAGGGTCTATCCTAAAAGCAAAATTAGACTCTAGAATAATATCTATCAGAGCTTCATATTCGAGAAGGGGGGTGAATAGGAGCCCTTTGTTGAAAGACGGTTATTTCTTTGTCTATTTTTATCCTTAGTGGTTGTGAGAGCAAACATGATCTTCTCCATGAGAAGCACAGCCCACACCAGAGTCGGTAAGATTACCTTCTAGGTATGCTTTTACGACTTCGTTTACATCTCCAGAACAACCACGTACAACTTTAATATTATTATTGCCTAGTACATTAAGAGCTCCGTTGCCCATATTACCAGCAAGCATAACTTTTACACCCATTTCTTGTAGGGTAGTAGCTACGCCCGATTTACATCCACAGCCACTAGGAGCATCAAAACGTTTTGTTTCAGTAATATTCTTACCTTCATCTACTGTATATAGGGTGTAAAATTCGCAGTGACCGAAGTGGTTATCTACCTGACCGTTTTTTGTTGGAATAGCAATAATCATAATCTTATCTTTAATTTATATGGCCAACTCGCACGGAGCGACTTGGAGTAATGTTTTGGTTTATGAATGGAAAGTTTCCTCTATATATTCGTAAGCCTATTGAAGTTATGGAACAGATCGAATAAAAGAGTTTGACTTAGAAAAATAGATTCACTTTTCATTCTTTTTTTGTTATCGCTTACAAACTTATATTTTCTTTCTTTATTTATCAAACAGATAATGTCTATCTTTACATTGATAAAATCGATTAGATATGACATTACAACAATTACACTATATAGTAGCTGTACATGAATACCGACATTTCGGTCAGGCAGCTACAGCGTGCAAGGTTACTCAATCCACGCTTAGCTCGATGATACAGAAGCTAGAAACAGAAATGGATGTGGTAATTTTCGATCGTAAATCTCAACCTGTAGAACCCACTGCTTTAGGTCAGAAATTGATAGATCAGGCAAAGGTTATTTTATATCATACTTCGCAATTTGAAGAAATTGTAGAGTTGGAACGTCAGCATGATCAAGGAGATATTAGTTTGGGAGTTCTTACTACTGTAGCTCCTTACATATTACCAGCACTCTTCAAAAACATTAGTAAGAATGCACCCAAGGTAAACTTAGAAGTATCCGAACTTCGTTCTATGCAGTTGGTACATAAGTTGCAACGTGCCGAACTTGATATGGCTATTATGACAACACCCGTGGGCATGCCCGACTTGATTGAGATTCCGCTCTACAAAGAACGCTTTTTTGCTTATGTAGCACCTAGTCATCCCCTATATTCTCACGCTTCTATTTCACCCAATGAATTTGAGGACGACAAAATGTGGTTGCTCAAAGAGGGGCATTGCTTAAAAAACCAGGTGCAAAATATTGGCCCTGCCAATTCTCAATTTATCTCTGCGTATGAGGAAGGAAGTATTGATACCTTAGTGCGTATTGTCGATGCCAATGGAGGTTATACTTTAATTCCCGAGTTGCATATTGACTTACTGAAACGATGCCAAAAGCGTAATATTCGTCCGTTAAACTATCCTGAGCAGATAAGAGAAATCTCTTTGGTGGTGCGAAATGATTTTGTGAAGGAACGATTGCTAAATATCTTAGTAGATCAACTAAAAAAGATAATTCCACAGACTATGATAAACCAAAGACTTAAAAAGTTTTCGGTGAAAATCTAAGCAATACCAGATTGAATTTGTTCTATACTGAGTAGTACACTGAAATATAAACTAGTCTTATCCTTATGAAACGAATTACCAAAAATACGCAGCTTTGTATGTCGCTGGCTGCACGACCCGGAAACTTCGGGACACTCTTCCAAAATTATTTGTATGAGAAACTCGATTTAGATTATATCTACAAAGCCTTTACCACTACAAATTTGGGAGATGCCATACGGGGTATCCGTGCTTTAGGTATTCGGGGTTGTGCCATCTCTATGCCTTTTAAAGAAGATTGCATCCCTTTGCTTGATGCACTCGATCATTCTGCAAATACAATTCAATCGGTGAATACGATTGTGAATACCGATGGGCAGCTCAAAGGCTACAATACAGACTATATTGCTATCGAACAACTTTTGAAAGAAAATAAGATAGATAAGAATCTTCGATTTGCTTTGCGAGGCAATGGGGGTATGGCAAAAGCCGTTTTGGCTGCCTTAGCCAATAATGGCTATAAGAATGGGGTAGTAATTGTTCGTCGTCCCGAAGCAGGGAAGGCTTTGGCTACAGCCTATGGCTATTCCTATCTATTGGAGTCGGAAGATTTTGAAGCTGATCTATTGATCAATGCTACCCCCATAGGTATGGCAGGAGGTAAGGAAGAATTGCACTTATCTTTTACTTTGGGGCAAATCGAAAAAGCTCAGGTGGTTTTTGATGTAGTAGCTCTTCCCATAGAAACTCCCTTACTAAAAGCGGCAAAGCAAGCATCTAAGGTAACAATTTCGGGAGCAGATGTGGCAGTTATTCAATCCTTAGAGCAGTTTGTGTTGTACACAGGTGTACGTCCTCCTTTAGGTACAATTGTTGAGGCTAGAGATTACACCCATAGGGCTATAAGTGGAATGTAAAGATTTGTAATGAATGGGGTTTTAATATCTCTGAACGATTCAATATCTTTATTAGATATTAAAAAGATTTAAATTCAATTCTTTATTTAGTGTTTATATTCTGAATTGATTATTATTGTTCGCAATAATTATATTTATTGAGTTTTGCTTCGCAGGTTAATTTACGAGTACAGCCCTGCGAGGCATTATTTTTTTATACCATCATTCCATGTAGAGCGTATAATTCTATTAAGCCCTAGGACCCTGGTTTAGTCTTAATTATTTGGAGTACACTGCCTTGCAATAGCTGTCCATTTATCTTTCCTAACAGATGTAAGATCTTATTAAAATTTAAACTTGATAAATAATAGGAACTCTCTCTTTCTAAGAGGAATCTGTTGACTATAGGTGTTAACAGAAGAGAGCTCTGTTAAAGAGTACAAGTCTTTATTTAATAGATTATTTAATACGCCTCCAAACTCCATCTTTTTGTGTCTGTAGGTTCCTTTGAGGTCTAGAAAGAAGAACTTAGAATAGTTGTCTTTTTTATTTTCGTGTATAATGTAATCTGAGTTTAATGCTAAATCTAACTTCTTCGTTGGGAAATAATAAATTCCCAAGTTTTGTGTGAGACTTTTTAAAGATGTTTTCTTTACTAAATTATTATCACTCCACGAAATCTTACCTGCTGCCTTGTATGTGAAACTCATATTCTTGATGCCTTTCCACTCTGTCTTTGCAGAGAGAGAAACAATATGGTTCGTATTTCCCACCTTAATGCTTTGTTGAATAATGTTTGATTTAAGTCTTGTATATGAAGGATTAATTGAGATAGTCAGATTGCAAGAAGAGAATGTCTTCGATATGTCTGATGTTATCGTAAATAATCTTCCTTTATCTCTTTGGTTTTCTGTTGTATAGTAAGATAATTCACTTGTGTTGTGAAATACATTTATGTAATTGTATTTCATCAAACGATACACGATGTTCATATTAAAGAAAAATAGATTGACTATGTCCTTATAGCGAATTCTACTAGCAGCATAAAGGCTTTTGTTATAATTGAAAGTATTGCTAGGTATATAAATTGATCTGTAGCTCGAGAAATAAGGAGATAGCAGCAACGAATTATCATTGATGTAATCAAATCTATATCCTAGTTTTATATATGATTCCCATTTGTGATTGATTGTCCACGTGTTGCTAAGTGATGGTGTGAATAGCATCCTTTCATCCTTTTGTTTCTTTGTGTTTTGGTTTTCTGCTTTATAGCTACTATAAAAGAGAGGTAATTTTAGCGTAAAATAGGTACTCTTATTTTTAATCTTAATTTGATAGTTGGGTTCCAATCCAAATTGAGCAAACTTAGTAGTCATCTCTTGTATGGGTTCTAGAGGTAATTTAAGCTCCAAAGAACTGTAATTTAAATGATTTGTAAAGTCTCTCTGTTTGTAATAGGTAAGAAAATTTATATCCAACTTGTTTTTGAATAAGTTGAAGGATGTGCTAACCTGATTCTTGTTAATTAGTTGTTTTGTCTTAAAAAGTTCGTCAATATTTGATTTTGAAATGGAGCTTTTGTCTAACTCATCTTTCTGATTCGCCAATCTTAAAAAAGAATTAACCTGAATCGTTTTATCCTCTTTGAACTTGAATAAACTTTGAAAGTTGTTTTGTATGTATCCAATATTATTTTGACCTAAAATAGAAGTGTTTTTCTCTATTGAGTTATCCGTCCTCATGTCCGAGGTAATATCCTCTTTTTTACTATAATAGACTACTTCATTTTTAATGTATTTGTTCATCGAGTTGTGTTCATAGGCAATAGATATTCTGGCATTATTTATTTTATTCTTTTGTTTTGTTTGTTCTCTAACTTGTAGAAAGTCATTGTCTGTAGCAAAGCTTTGTAATAAGTTGAAGTCTTGGTTTGTTTTATCTAGTCCATAGGCAATATTGATTTTCAGTTCGGAGTCCTTAGATATCGGAATGAGCATATTGGCACTACCCAAAAATGTTTTATTAAATAAATGCCTGTTAGGAGGTAGTGGCATCCATCTTGGAGAGGGTGCATTAACTAGGGGGGAAGTAAGAGGTTCAAATGAGAAAACATCACTAATGTCTAGTTTGTCATCTAATTCTTTTAATAGGTACTCTCCATTATTCAGTCCTTTTAGATTGACTAAGGTTTGAGTCTTTTGTCCTAGATGTGTAGCGAAGGCTTTTCCATTATACAAGAAGGGTGTTCCTCCAGCTCCTGCTTGAATTTCGCCAAATGGACGAGATTGATATCCTTTTTTTAGCTTCAGGTTGATTGCTGCTTTTTCATTAAAAGAGACTCCTTTCAAAGCTTTTATATGTTGATTGTTTTGTAAAACCTCTATGCTGCTAATGGCATCTACATCTAAGTTGTTTGTTGCAATGTTATATTGACCACCCAATAAATCTCTTCCTTCAATGTAAAATTTATTGATGGATTCACCCATATAAGAGATTGTTCCACTTTCTGCTATTTTAATTCCTGGTAGCTTTTTTAAGATATCAGATACATATTGATCTTCTTGTCCTCTAAAGCTGTTTACATTATACTTTAAAGTATCTCCATCAGTTTGAATAGGAGGTACTGAAACAACTACTTCTTTAAGAGCAATGGAAGATTCTGTGAGTTTGATAATCTTTTGAGCTTTGAGATCTGCTTTAGACATAGTAAGAGTAGTATACCCCAGTAGCCTAAATTGTACAAACTGGGTATGCTGATTAATCTTCAAGGAGAAAGCCCCATTTGAGTCTGAAAAAGTATAAGCAATAATATTTTTATTTACATCCAGTGTTTGGCAAATCACATCTTCAAGCTTCTTATTATTGCTTGCTGATATAATTACACCTTCATAGATATCATTGCTATTTGCTGATTGAGCCCAAGTAGATGTTATATCAAAGAAGAGGAGTAGAGAACATAAGATGATTTTGTACTTGTTCATTTACTTTCTATTCAAGCTCAATAGGATTATAGGGTTTGGGTTGAAGCTTTTGCAACACTTCATCGCTGACTTTTACATTACTACTTATCATCTGTGCCATACTAGCGGGGTTAGCCTTTAAATTACTAATGATTTTGCGAACATCTTTTCTTGAAGAATGTACAATATCTTTAGCATGGAGATAGATCGGATCTTGGGCTGGTGCTTTTGAAAATCCGTTCATGGAAAACTTGTAGTGTTCTTGGCTATCATAAATTTCTAAAATAAGTCCAGGTAAACCGTTGAAAACGTATGGACCATCATTTATAGGTATATCAGGGCAATACCAAGCCGTATAATCCCTGCCACGATAGGAGCAAGTGGCTTTTTTGCAAACATATCCTTGTAGCTCTTTTTCTTCTGAACTCAATGCCCAATCCAGCTTAATATTTTCATCTACATATTGATAATTATCTTTAGATGTAATCATTTCTTGGAAAGTACATTCTCCTTTTTGGGGATAATTCTTGATTACAATAGGTTTAAACTTAATTTGCCTTCCGATTGATATAGTTTTGCTGATTACTGTCATGGAGTTTATGCCTTCTTGCTGAGCGAGAGCATTATAAAGAGAGTCTTTT
>NZ_DYYK01000159.1:0-2972 GCF_020741705.1 Bacteroides coprosuis | reverse complement strand
CAATCGTCTTAATAATAATGTTGCTCATATCATTCATACCTAATACCTGACCTGTTTCAATAAGTGTGCCAGGAGTTAACTCTCCATTAAACACTCGTACATCAGAGTTGATAATAGCTTCGCTGTCTTTAGCGACAATCATTCGAGCAATATCTTTATTACCTAATGCGTCTTTCTGATTAATTTTTTTGTTGTTTGTTGGGGTATAAACAGAAAGTCCAGCACCCTCAATCATATCATTTACTTTAAGACAAAAGTCTTTTGCCGCTTCTGTCGTCATATTTCCGCCATTATAAGCCAACTTATCTTTATCTAAATTCATATTTTCCATTCTCCTTATAAATATTTTTGAGTATAACTAGAGTAATCTTCTAGTTTTTTTAATTTTGGGTGTTTCATAATACTAAATGCGATAATCCCCATACTAACAGGGATTGATAATAATACCAAACCAATAAATCCTATTGTAGTTTGCAAAAAGAACATTACTGATTGAATAATAATCCAACCAATAATTAATCCTAGCGCAATACCAACTACCCATAATAACTTAGTCCAAATAGTTCCATTCTGAAAACTGTTTGATAGTTTTTTCATAATAATTCCTCCTTATGTAGTAAGTATAACACCCTAATTAAAGGGTGTCAATACTTTTTATATTCCGTATTTTTTATTATATTCTGAAAGTGTTCCTCTGTTTTCTAACTCATAGAATACTGGGTCAACATTTTTATCATTTCTTAGAATATCTTCAACTAACTCAACTACTGGATGTCTATGAGTTTTTGTCATATTTACATGGTCGAAAAATTCTTGTTCAGGGTCTTTCTCATATAATCCTTTTAATAATTGATAGAAACCATTTTGTTCTGGGTCTCTTAATTTTTTATCATCTATTTGACTAAAGTTACCAAGCAATATTAGCTTAGCATTTTCCGCACGCAATCTTGTAGCAATAGCAGTTATCGTATGAATATCTAAATTCTGAACCTCATCAATCATAATCCAACCATCTAAAGAACGCCCTCTAATAGACTGTATGCTATCAAAAAATACTTTTTTCTTACTATCATCTTGACCTTCAAATAATAAATAATCTTTAATATTACTATTTTCAGAAGACATTGCATCCAAGTTGTCCAAGAAAGGTGCGATATATGGATATAATTTCTCTCCATCACTTCCTGGAAGGAATCCTCTGTCTGCTCCAACATCTACTTGTAATCTAGTATAAATTAAACGTTTATAATCTTTTGTTTCTATAACTTTTTCTAATCCTACAGCTTGAGCTAATAGAGATTTACCTACACCAGAAGGTCCTGTTAATACTGTAATAGGTTTGTCATTATCCAATGCTCTTAAAGCTAATTTTTGTTCATCGTTTTTTGCACTAATTCCGAAATATCCCATAGATAGTCCCATCCTTATTTGTTATTTTTATCTTCTTCAACTGCTTCTCTTTGTAATTTTTCTGCTCTTTCTTTAATTCTATCTAATAATGTCCAACCTTGCTTACCAGCTATAAATAGATTTCCTGGATGTTCTTTTATCTCTTGTCTATCTTCTTCCTTTATTTGTTGCTTAGCTTTTTTTCTATAATACTCTTTGTCTGCAAAATTTTCTCCTAAATATCTTGCTTGATGCTCTCTTTCTTGCTCTGGTGTATCTTTAATTTTCATAACTATCATGCAGATAATAAAAATAATAATTAATAATGTAATCATTGTAACTCCTCTTTTCTTTGTTTTGTTTTATTTGTTAATACAAGTATAGCATGAAGAAGTTACAATGTCAACACTTATTTTAAATTAATTTTCCGTCACGCCAGATTAATACTAGCTCTTGGTTATCATTTTCAATGTAAAAATGAGTTGTCTCTACACTTTCGGGGTTTGCAAATAAAACTCTATTAATACTCTTATCATCATGTCCTGCATAACGAAATGCTTCGTCTCCTTCACCATCGTGTTTCCATCGTTCTACTAATTTAGGGAATACGGTATCTTCCGTAATTTCTTCCTCGACTTCGACTGTGAAAGTTTCTTCTGGGAAAAATGTTCCGTGTGAGAATTGTATTGCACCATAACGTGATAATGTTACTATATTTCCCATATTTGAATTTGCTGTATAATTACGATATCCACTTTTCAATAGCCACTCAATCAACTGTGGTAATGTGAATTGTTTCTTAGTTTTTATCTTCATAACATCTTCTCCTTATAATATATACTCAAACAAATAGCGTCACATTTATCATCTTCTAATCTTCCACGTTTAGTATATATCTCTGGCATATCACTAGAGAAATAAGCCTTTAAGAACTCAGCAACCACTTGTTTCTTATCAAATTGTTTTAATTCTTCTTTAGTATAGAATGCCTTCTCTGTTAAATATTTTCTACAATATGCTTTTAATGTAGCGTTGTGAATATCAATTATTTCAATATTTCTATTATAGGTTTCTAGTTCCAGTATTGCATGAGCATATAGTACACCTTTTGCTGTGGATGACTTGCCTACGAATGCTTCTTCACGTACAATTACATTAGGTTTATATTCATCATACACTTCTAATATCTTATCAATCAACCCCAAAATCCTAGGAATAGTATCTAATTTCTTATCAGATAGTAACACATCTGAGTATAAAACCGTGATTTTATCAGTTTCAGAATGGCTCTGTGACGGGCTTGAGAGGTTCACTTCTGCGACACAAATGCCAGAATTTGCATAGGAGTAGTCCAGACTCATTATAATCATTTTTCCTCTTCCTCCATCTGTTTAATTACTTCTTTTGTAGTTAATTTACATGTCTTGTTGATATATAGTAGAGTTAAAACAATTAAACCAACAATCCATATATTCGCTTCAGTAGGAATAGCCATTGAGAGTACATACATTATGCCCACAACAATGAAGTATTGAACTATTGCAAATCCCCAACAAAAGAATAAGCCAAACTGTGATATGAAA
>NZ_DYYK01000158.1:0-13761 GCF_020741705.1 Bacteroides coprosuis | reverse complement strand
CAAAGACTGGAAAAAGATGGTTGACAATAGGAACCAATCATGGATACCACTTTTAGAACAGTTCCTATCCTCACAAACTTGCTTCATTGCAGTAGGTGCGCTCCATCTTCCAGGGTCAAATGGTGTTATTCATTTATTAAAAGAAAAAGGCTACACAGTAGAACCTATCCAACCAAGTAAATAAAAAAGGGGGGGGGTAAAAAAACACCTATATATACCTATCTTAAGTTCTTTGTATATACTCAATAAAAAAACATTGAGTATATACCCTATACAAATCAACTCTTATAAAGAATATCAGCCATTCCGTCTATTTTTAAATAAACAAACATAGGCAGAGGCTTTTTTATACAATAAATCGTACTTCTTTCTTCGTACTGGTTTCCTGCCCTTTACAAGCAAAGAAGACTTTCATGTTCTCATCATGACACCGACATGATGATACTATGACACCGACATGTCATCATCATATCGGTGTTAAACGAATTCAGTACTATTTATCTAAAAGGTACCTGAACTGATTACACCTAACTTTTTTTTAAAATATTATGATGATAGAATAGCTCACTTCTAAAATTCATATAACTTATTCTCACTCATAAATTTGAAGTTGGATAAATGATACCCCATCATCTACTATCTAAAAGTATATTTTTTTCAGAATAACTTGATTTATTCAACGAATATCATTATTTTTGCACCCAATTATTCCTACCCGGGTAAAAAAGAGAGTTTAAGGTATAAACCCACCCGAAGGAGCAAACCTGTATTTATAATAATAACAGATGTACGCAATTGTAGAAATTAACGGTCAGCAGTTTAAAGCAGAAGCTGGCAAGAGACTATTTGTTCACCACATCCAAGATGTAGAAAATGGTGCAACGGTAGAATTTGACAAAGTTCTTTTAATAGACAAAGACGGTAACATTACAGTAGGTGCCCCAGTGGTTGATGGCGCTAAAGTTGTATGTGAAGTTAAATCTCCTCTAGTAAAAGGCGAAAAAGTAATCGTTTTCAAAAAGAAGAGAAGAAAAGGATACCGTGTAAAAAATGGTCACCGTCAACAGTTCACTGAATTGACAGTTAAAGAAGTAATAGCTTAATCATAATCAATTAAAACTTAAGAAGAAATGGCACATAAAAAAGGTGTAGGTAGTTCTAAGAACGGCCGTGAATCAGAAAGTAAAAGATTAGGCGTTAAGATATTTGGTGGTGAAACCTGTAAAGCAGGTAATATCATCGTACGTCAAAGAGGTACAGCTTTCCACCCAGGTGAAAATATGGGTATTGGTAAAGACCACACTCTTTACGCCTTAGTAGATGGTACTGTAAACTTTAAAGTAGGTAAAGCAAACAGAAGATTTGTTTCAATTACTCCTACTGAAAGTGTAGAAGCATAAGACTTTATCACAGTAAAAAATATTTAAAAAGAGAGGGATACAACTTATAGAGTTTGTATCCCTCTCTTTTTGTATCATGAGCTATAGTAATTAGCTATTTTTCTGTATCTTTGTAGTTCAATGATATGTTCATAAAAAAGTATTAATATGCTTACAATAAAACAGATTACAGAAGATACCGAAAAGGTTATTCTTGGACTTGAAAAGAAGAATTTCAAGAATCCTAAAGAAGCTTTAGAGAAAGTTATTGAGGTTAACAACAAGAGAAAAGATGCTCAAACTCAATTAGACAATAACCTTGCAGAAGTAAAATCCCTTTCAAAAGAAATCGGTCAATTAATGAAAGAGGGAAAAAAGGAAGAAGCAACAGAAATTCGTAACCAAGTAGCTTCCATGAAAGATGGAAACAAAGCTTTGGAAGATGAAATGAATGATGCTACAAGAGAATTAAATGAATTACTCTCCAACATTCCTAATGTTCCTCATGAATCTGTACCCGAAGGAAACTCAGCAGAAGATAACAAAGTAGAACGCACGGGTGGTAAAAACCCAGATCTACCAGCTGATGCTATTCCACACTGGGAACTTGCTAAAAAATATGACCTTATAGATTTCGAATTAGGCGTAAAAATCACTGGAGCGGGTTTCCCCGTTTATAAAGGAAAAGGTGCTCGTTTACAACGTGCCTTAATTAACTTCTTCTTAGATGAAGCAAGAGATGCTGGATATTTAGAAATTGAGCCTCCTTATGTTGTTAATGCAGCATCAGGCTTTGGAACAGGTCAGCTTCCTGATAAAGAAGGACAAATGTACCACGCTACAGCAGATGATTTATATTTAATTCCGACTGCAGAAGTACCTGTAACAAACATTTACAGAGATGTAATCTTGAATGAGAAAGAATTACCTATTAAAAACTGTGCTTATTCTGCATGTTTCAGAAGAGAAGCTGGTTCTTATGGTAAAGATGTAAGAGGTCTTAACAGATTACACCAGTTTAATAAAGTTGAAATCGTACGAATCGACACTCCAGAACATTCTTACGAATCACTAAAAGAAATGATTGCTCATGTTGAAGGTCTTGTAAACAAACTAGGTTTACCATATCGTATTTTACGCCTATGTGGTGGTGATATGAGCTTCACTTCAGCAATAACATTTGACTTCGAAGTTTACTCAGCAGCTCAAAAACGTTGGTTAGAAGTTAGCTCAGTATCCAATTTCGAATCTTACCAAGCCAATCGCTTAATGTGTCGCTACCGCAGCGATAATAAAAAGACAGAGCTTTGTCACACATTAAATGGTTCAGCATTAGCTTTACCTAGAATTGTAGCAGCTCTACTTGAAAATAACCAAACTCCTGAAGGCATTAAAATACCTGAAGCATTGGTTCCATATTGCGGTTTTGACATCATCGACTAATTTTCGATAGAACACAAAATACAAGGGAAAAAAGAGTATGAACAAAATCATTAAAAAAGAGAAGTTTTCAGAACGCGTTTATAGATTTGAAGTTGAAGCTCCTTTAATTGCAAAATCTAGAAAAGCGGGACACTTTGTGATTATCAGAGTGGGTGAAAAGGGCGAACGTATGCCTCTTACCATTGCAGGTGCTGATCCTAAAAAAGGGACAATTACACTTGTAGTACAGAGAGTAGGTCTCTCCTCTTCTCGTTTATGTGATCTGAATGTTGGAGATTACATTACTGACGTAGTAGGTCCTTTGGGACAAGCTACTGACATTGAAAATTTCGGAACTGTAGTCTGTGCTGGTGGAGGTGTAGGTATGGCCCCCATGCTACCAATAGTAGAAGCACTAAAAAAAGCAGGCAACAGAGTTATTTCTGTAATTGCAGGTAGATCAAAAGATCTTATTATTTTAGAAGATGATATCAGAGCTAATTCAGATGAAGTAATCATTATGACCGATGATGGTTCTTATGGAAGAAAAGGATTAGTAACTGTAGGTGTCGAAGAAGTTCTAAAAAGAGAAAAAGTAGATCGTTGCTTTGCAATTGGACCTGCTATTATGATGAAGTTTGTTTGTAAGCTAACTAAAGAATACAACATTCCAACAGTAGTTTCACTGAATACCATTATGGTTGACGGAACTGGTATGTGTGGAGCTTGTCGTATCACTGTAGGCGGAAAAACAAAATTCGTATGTGTTGACGGACCAGAGTTTGATGGACACCAAGTAAACTTCGATGAAATGCTTAAACGTATGGGAGCATTTAAATCTATCGAAGAAGAAAAAATGGGAAATATTAATTGTAAAGCAGAAAAGACAGTTAATAAAGAGCCAAAAACAATCTCTGAAGGTTTAATAACTAGTCATACAACACCACAAGACAATGTGGATGAAGATAAATCTAGAAATGCAGCTTGGCGAGTAGAGTTACGTAAACAAATGAAACCCAAAGAACGTACTCAAATAGAACGTTGCCAAATGAATGAACTAGACCCTGTTTATAGAGCAACAAGTCTTACTGAAGAAGTAAATCAAGGTCTTAGAGCTGAACAAGCATTAACTGAGGCGAAACGCTGTTTAGATTGTGCTAATCCGGGTTGTGTTACTGGATGTCCTGTAGAAATAGATATTCCAAGATTCATTAAACATATTGAAAAAGGTGAATTTCTACATGCTGCTAAAACACTAAAAGAAACTAGTGCTTTGCCTGCTGTATGTGGACGTGTGTGCCCTCAAGAAAAACAATGTGAATCACAGTGTATTCATCTTAAAATGGGAAAACCGGCTGTTGCTATCGGATATCTTGAAAGATTTGCTGCTGACTACGAAAGAGAAAGCGGACAAATTTCTATTCCAGAAGTAGCAGAAAGTAATGGCATTAAAGTTGCTGTTATTGGATCAGGACCTTCAGGACTTGCCTTTGCTGGTGATATGGCAAAATACGGATATAAAGTAACTGTATTTGAAGCCTTACACGAAGTTGGTGGTGTTCTTAAATATGGTATTCCTGAATTCCGTCTTCCTAGCAAGATTGTTGATGTAGAAATCAAAAACCTAGAAAAAATAGGAGTAGAATTCAAAACAGACTGTATCGTAGGCAAAACAATTAGTGTAGAAGATCTTGAAAGAGCAGAATACAAAGGTATATTCGTAGCATCGGGAGCTGGACTTCCTAACTTCATGGGTATTCCTGGAGAAAACTCCATCAATATCATGTCTTCTAACGAATATTTAACTCGTGTAAACCTTATGGATGCTGCTAACCCAGAATCAGATACCCCCGTTACTAAAGGAAAACGTGTGGCTGTTATTGGAGGTGGTAATACTGCTATGGACTCTGTTCGTACCGCTAAACGTGTTGGAGCAGAAAGAGCAATGATTATCTACAGACGTTCTGAGGAAGAAATGCCTGCACGTCTTGAAGAAGTACATCACGCGAAAGCTGAAGGTATCGAGTTCTTGACCCTACATAACCCTATTGAGTATATTGCTGACGAACAAGGGAAAGTAAAACAAGTAGTTCTTCAAAAAATGGAATTGGGTGCTCCTGATGCTTCAGGTAGAAGAAAACCTATTCCTATTGAAGGTGCTGTTGAAACTATAGATATTGATATGGCAGTAGTAAGTGTAGGTGTATCACCAAACCCTATTGTTCCTACATCAATAAAAGGTCTAGAACTAGGATGGAAAAACACCATAAAGGTTAATGACCAAATGCAATCGTCAATCCCAACAATCTATGCAGGGGGAGATATTGTTCGTGGTGGTGCTACTGTTATTCTAGCAATGGGAGATGGTAGAAAAGCAGCTACTAATATGAATGAACAATTAAAAAATGCTTAATATATAGTTACTGAGCTATAATACAATAGAAAAAAGATCGACTCGCATGAGTCGATCTTTTTTCATCTTTATACAGAATTCAATTATAATGTATTATTAGGATGCTTTGGGAAAATCACAGAGGGCTTAAATGTTTTGGCTTCTTCAAAGTCCATCAACCCATAAGCAATAATAATAACGATATCATCTACTTGAACTTTACGAGCAGCTGCACCATTCAAGCAAATACATCCCGATCCTCTTTCTCCTTTTATGACGTAGGTTTCAAATCGTTCACCATTATTATTATCCACTATCTGAACTTTCTCTCCTTCAATAATATTTGCAGCATCCATTAGATCTTCATCAATGGTGATACTACCAATATAATTTAAGTTAGCATCTGTTACACGTACACAGTGAATTTTCGATTTTAATCGCTCTATATACATATTAATTCTTTTTGTAGGTTATATTATCAATAAGCCTTACTTCTCCAACAAATACAGTAATACACCCAACAGCATAATTAGTATCTTCCCAGTTAGTAAACCCTTGAAGAGTATTACCATCAACCAACTCAAAATACTCTAATTTAAGGGCAGAGTTAGCAGCAATACCATCAACAACAAACTGGTAAGTTTCGGAAACCGAATGACTTTTTGAATATTCAACACTGGCAAATAACGTTTTAGAAATAGTTAAAGCTTCAGTTCTTTGCTTCGGAGTAAGACGTGCATTACGACTACTCAATGCCATTCCATCTTTTTCTCGCATTATAGGACATCCTACAATTGTCAAATTAGGGAAAAGCTCACTAGCCATTTTACGAACAATTGCTAACTGCTGAAAATCTTTCTCTCCAAAATACGCCTTATCAGGTGACACAAAAGAGAATAATTTACTCACAATTTGACAAACTCCATTAAAGTGTCCAGGACGAAACTTTCCTTCCATTACGGTATCCAAGGGTGCATAAGTAAACACTCTAGTATCAGGCTCTGGGTACATTTCTTTTTCCGAAGGAGAAAAGACATAGGAAACACCATTATCCTCAAGAAGTTTGCAATCTTCTTTCAAAGTACGAGGATAGGTTAATAAATCATTTTTATCGTTAAACTGTGTAGGGTTCACAAAAACACTAACAACAGTAACCATATTTTCAGCTACACTTCTATTTACTAAGGAGATATGACCAGCGTGTAAAGCTCCCATAGTTGGAACCAAGCCAATAGTCATCTTTTTATCTTTACATGCCTGTAACTCAGCTTGTAAATCCTTAACAGTATGAATAACTTTCATAATTAAAAGATCATGAACTATTTAATTTGATGCAAAATAACAGATTATTTTCCAAATAATAAAGATTACTAAATAATTTATATTTCAACCAATATTTATTCTAAAATAATTAGTATTTATACATAAACGCACCTATAATATTGATAATAATTACAATTATAGCAAGTTACACTTTTCATTCCTATCGATTTTTTTAGTACCTTTGCTATTATAATTGAGAACAATTGTTAAAATGACTAAGGCGAACAAAATTTTATTTATCACACAAGAAATCTCCCCTTTTGTACCTAAATCTGAAATGTCTTTGGTGGCTAGAAACCTCCCTCAGGCGATACAAGAGAAAGGTAGAGAAATTAGAACCTTCATGCCCAAATGGGGAACGATTAATGAACGTAGAAATCAGCTACATGAAGTTATTCGTTTATCGGGGATGAACCTAATTATCAATGATACAGATCATCCTCTTATAATAAAAGTAGCATCAGTTCAGCCAGCTCGTATGCAAGTATACTTTATTGATAATGATGAATTCTTTAAGAAGCGTAAGCTTACCAAAGACAAAGAGGGTAAAGAATACACAGACAATGATGCAAGAGCTATATTCTTTGCTAGAGGGGTACTTGAAACCATAAAGAAATTGCGCTGGTGTCCTGAAGTTGTACACTGCCATGGCTGGATGAGTGCTTTAGCGCCTCTATATATTAAAAAAGCATTTAGAGATGAACCATCTTTCAGAGACTCTAAAATGGTTTTCTCAATTTATGAAGATGAATTTAAAGAAAACTTCGATGCCGACTTCAAAGAAAAGCTAATGCTTAAAGGTATTGACCAAGAAGATCTAAAATCACTAGGTGATGGACCTGTTAACTACGTATCATTAATGAAGTTTGCTATAGACCATTCTGATGGTATTATACAAAATAGTGAAAAAGTTAATGAAGAAGTTATGGAATATGCACGTAAAAGTGGTAAATTGGTCTTGGATTACCAAGGAGCAGAAGATTATGCCGATGCATTTGATGCTTTTTACGACAAAGTTTGGGAATCTGAAACAAAGTAAAACAAATCAGATAATACAATAATGAAAGTAAAGTATATATGGGCTATTCTTATAGCCCTTTCTTTCTTTGGATGTGATGACAATACAGAAGGTGTAGGCCTAGGAATGCTACCTGATGAAGATCATATAGATGTCATCTCTAAAAACTACGATGTTTTTACCGAGTCGGTTCTTTCAGGACCAGTATATGCACGTACTGATACAGCATATATTGGAAGGTATAACGACAGCCAATTTGGTATTTACCAAGCTGGTTTCTTAACTCAACTTAACTGCTTAGATAGCATTAAGTTTCCTGACGTATATGACTCTAAGACTAAGAAGGGGCTTATGGTCAGTGATGAAACACTTTCAACAGAAATAGTATTTGCTTATCATAAGTATTTTGGTGACTCTATTGCACCAAGCCACATAAGTATCTACGAACTAAACAAAAATATTGTAGATGACCCAAAAATACACTATACAGACATTAATGCTAGTGAATACAAAGGAGACTTCCTCGCAGGAGGACATTATTCTGCAGCAAATTTAGGAGTCAGCGACTCAATTAAAGCCTCCGATTTCTATGAACCTCAAGTAAGATTTAATCTAGAGAAAGGCATTGGAGATAAGATATTAAAGCTCAATCGAGAGCATCCAGAATACTTTTATGACAATGAAGCATTCATAGAAAATGTATTTAAAGGAATTTATGCTGAATGTGACGAAGGATCTGGATCTATCTTATATGTTGACAGGGTTTCTTTAGATATCAAATTTGAAATCTACAAACTTGACTCTGTGGGAAACATTCTACAAACCCATAATGACAAAGACTCTATTGAAACAGTCAGATTAAGCTTTGTAGGAACTAAAGAAGTATTCCAGCTTAATAAGCTAGAATCTTCCCCAGAAATATTAGAAGCTAAGGTCCAAGAAAAGAATCACACTTATATAAAATCTCCAGCTGGTATTTTCACCCAAGTAACTTTACCTATTGATGATATAATCAATGATAGTGAAGTACAAAATGATACAATTCACTCTGTTAAATTAATATTTGACAGTTATAATAATGATGATACGAGTGAGTTTCCAATGGGTAAACCCAATAAGTTATTAATGATACCCAGCTCCGAAAAGCTAAGTTTCTTTGAGGAAAATAAAATTAACGACAATATCACATCCTATATTGCAAGCCTCAACAACAAAGGCCAATATGTTTTCCCCAATGTATCTAAACTGATAACCTCTTTATCAACTAACAAGGAAAAAGCTTTAGAAGAGGCTAAAAAAGAAGCAGGTACAAATTGGAACCAACAAGAATGGGAAAACAAGTGGAAAGAAGAAAATAAGGATTGGAATAAGATGGTATTAATACCCGTTACTTTAGATACTACAATAGAACAAGATTATTACGGAAATAAAATACCAGTCGTAATTAATATCAGACATGATCTTAAGCCTGAATATGTACGATTAAAAGGTGGTGACACCAATGCAGGGGGAGATAAACTTACTCTAAAAGCTATCTTTATGTCCCTCAATAAATAATCAATCTTTGTAGCCTTCTAAATAATTAGAATACACAATAAAAAAGCTCTAACCCAATCGGGTTAGAGCTTTTTTATGATACGATATAATCTCCATTTATAGGGGTTCATTTCCTGATATTTGCTGTTTCTTCACTCGACGTGCAGCAGCTTTAGATTTTACTTTTGATAGTTTACCATACTTCATTTCCCATTTACCTATTTCATCATGAAGCTGGGCTATTTCTTCTCCTTGGTTTTGGATAGTTGTTATTAAAGCATTCAATTCTTCAGTACCTAATTCTTCTGGGAATAACGCGTCAACACGATTAATGAAATCACTTATAATGTTCATATAATTAGTAAATGCATCATAGGCAGAATCATATATTCCTCTATATACACCTAATCCTGTATTTTTAGTTGACATAAATCGGAAATTATTACTTGCTTGAAGGTAATCCCAATCCTGCTTTATATGCCTATCGTTGCACATCAAAACACGATCAGCAACACTATATAGTTTTCTAAATGCTTCACGCTGCATTACATTACCCAACCATGAGCTAGTATCTCTTTCCTCATCATTCCAAGATACAGGATAAGCCGAAGAAAGTCCACCTTGCGAAGAGTGTTTTTCAATAACCTCAGCAGGAGTTGCAAATTCAATATTTCGAGCTGCTGCAGCAGCAGGTAGTGCTTTGAAAAACTCAATAATATTAGAATATAAAGGTTGGAAAATACCTATAGTCTTCAGATCCATAAATAAATTAATAACCTTTTCATCTTCGGGTAACTGATCAATCCAATCTAGATATCTATCAGCATACAATGGGTATTCTGACCATGCGGTATTTGAGAATCTCAAACTTATATCATCTGAGAGTTTAAAATCTCTCAATAGCAATTTCAAATCAGGTCTAGCACCACTATGATATACAAAATGAGGACTTTTCCATCCTAATATTTGCTTTGCTCCCTCTGTAAGCATCGCTTTATAACCTAAATCAGCAACAAGGTTAGCAATGTCATCTGAGTAGGTAAGTCCTGAATTTCTAAAGATGGTAGGCTTCTGTCCAAAAAGTTCTTCCATCTTGTTGGCATGTCTTTTTACTTCATCTCTAAAGGTCTCCTCATGAATGAAAGAAGATAGACCATGAGAATAAGGCTCTGCCAAGAACTCAACACAACCCGTTTTATTTAAATCTTGTAATAAATCAATTACCGATGGAGCATACATTTCCAACTGCTCCAATGCCACACCCGAAACAGCAAAAGCCACTTTAAAGGTTTTATTAGAGCTTTCAATCATATCCAAAAGTGCCGACAAAGCAGGAGCATAACAACGCTCTACAATATCATTTAAAGAGGTTTCATTGGTATAGTCATCGTAATAATAGTGATCAGATCCGATATCAAAAAAGCGATAGCGTCTTAGATGTATTATATTATGTATTTCAAAGTACAGACAAATCGTTTTCATAACTTTGTATATTAGTGCTTTTTAATTATTTGTTCATATTTCTTTTTGAGCCTATCCCCTACGTACTCCCATTTAATCTCATCTACTTCTTTTTTTCCTTCATCTTGCAAGTACTCATAAAGAGCAGGGTAAGTACATATCGCATAAATTGCATCTGCTATAGCTTGTATATCCCAATAATCTACTTTAATACATTTAGATAAAATCTCTGCACAGCCAGATTGTTTTGAAATGATTGTAGGAACACTACATTGCATAGCTTCAAGAGGCGAAATACCAAAAGGCTCTGACACCGATGGCATGATATAGACATCACTAGCTTTCAACACCTCATACACCTCTTTCCCACGCATAAATCCAGGGAAATGGAAGCGATCAGCAATTCCTTTTTGAGCCGCCATGATAATCATATCATTCATCATATCTCCACTACCCGCCATAACAAAGCGTACATTTTTCAGCTTTTGCAAAACTAATGCAGCTGCCTCAACAAAATACTCTGGCCCTTTTTGCATGGTAATTCGTCCTAGGAATGTAACTAATTTTTCCTTTTCAAATTTCTTGGGGACAATTGCCTGTATCTCATCAGACAGTGGCATCACAGCATTGTGCATCACAGATACTTTCGAAGGAGACTGGTTATAATTATTTATAACAGTTTGCCTAGTCAATTCACTAACACAAAGAATATGATCCGCATAATCCATTCCATTTTTCTCAATGTTATACACTACTGGATTTACATTTCCTCTACTTCTATCAAAGTCGGTAGCATGTACGTGAATGACTAAAGGTTTACCTGAAACTAATTTTGCGTGAATTCCTGCAGGATAAGTTACCCAATCGTGAGAGTGAATAATATCATATTCTTCTTCACGAGCTACTACACCAGCTGCTATTGAGTAATTGTTTATTTCTTCTTGAATGTTTTCGGGATACTGACCTGAGAAATCAATACAGCCCAAATCATTGGTGAAAATTGAGCTAAAGTCTGCATAAATGCGATTGCGTAGTTCAAAGAAGTACTGAGGATCCATCAAACCATCAATTCTGGATTTCACATAGTCCATATTTACATCTTTCCAAACTACAGGAACATTACTCATTCCGATTAGCTTAATAAAGCTATGATCTTCATCACCATGTAATCTAGGTACACAGAAGGTAATATCTACATCTTTATGAGCTGAGAGACCTTTTGTCATACCAAAACTGGCTGTACCCAACCCTCCTAAAATATGTGGTGGAAACTCCCACCCAAACATTAAAACTTTCATTTATTACCTCCCTCCTATTCTAAATAATAATTTGATAATATTTTTAATACTCTCAGAATTTCTGCGGTATTCATAGCAAATGAAATTGCTCCTCGCCCTTTGAATGGAGGATTTCCATCGTATAATTCAGATAGTGATCCTATGCAGTTATTACTCATTTCAGATTCAAACCCGATTAACTGACGCTCTATAAAAGATACACCACTTCTCTTATGCAGTTTTAAATAAGCTTGAGTATAAAATCCCATTAACCATGGCCATGCTGTTCCTTGGTGGTACGCATAACCTCGATCTCTAATAGAACCAATGTATATAGGATTATATCCCATACTTTTGGGACTCAATGATCGCAATCCTTTTGGCGTAAGTAACTCTTTGGTTACAATATCCAATACAGATTTCATCTGTTTTTTATCTAGTGGAGAATAATCTAACCCAACAGCTAGTATCATATTAGGGCGTACGCTCCAATCAACGTGACTACCATCTACATAATCATATAAATAGCCATATTTATTGAGGAAAGTAGAAGCAAAAGAATGTTCTATTGCTGTGATAAGCTCTTTAAGTGCAGGAGGTACTACAGATGTCGAATCCATCTCATATATACTTTCTACAAATCTTAGCGCATTGTACCACAAAGCATTTATTTCTACAACATAACCACTTCGAGGAGTAACGGGTTTACCTTCTACTACAGCATTCATCCATGTTACAGGTTTATTCTTGCCATTGGTATAAAGCAAGCCATTAGCATGTAAAAACAAATTAGGATGCTTATGAGATTTGATATATTTAATAATATCAAAAATGAATGAGCCATATTTATTCTTACAATCAAGTAATGATGTAGCTTTTGCATATTCTTGTAAAGCCCAAATAATCCATAATAGGACATCGGAATCTCCTAAATCTTTCAACTGTCCTTCATCACCTCCTTGAGTAGTCATGAAGGCAGACACTTTATCTTGTGCTGTATCCATTACTTTCTCAAACCAATCTCTATGATCGGTTGTTAAAGTCAATCCAGGAAGTGAAACAAAAAGATCTCTTGCTCTTTGTTTATTATACCAAGGATACCCAGCTACAATGTAGCTACGATTTCCTTGCTTATTATAAAACTGTTGAGCTGAGTTTTTTAAACAATGTTCAAAGCTATCACGAGGAGTACGTGCTGCTATTTCTTGATCGAAAAGTTGTTTTAGATTTGTAGGTTCTGTTTCTGATAATCCAGCAGAAAATACCACACACTCACCTTTAGCCATTGGTGTTTCAAAATAGCCTGGCACATAAAGATCTTCGCTATAATCATGACCTCTCTCACGTTCTTTTCGGAATTCAAAGTTTCTATACCAGTCTGGTGTGAATATAAAATTACCCTGCTTACTGAGTTGCATATATAACTCTGGGTAGCCTGGATATAAACTCGTTTTAATACCACACTTTACCTCATCATAATGTTTGTTGATAGCATCATTCTCATGAGTACAGGTAGTTACTTTCCTAAATGCCAAGAAAGGCTTAAAGCGTATAGTGGTTTTTGAATGTGCATCAAGCAATGTATATCTGATTAATATACGTTGCTCATGACGCACAAATATTTTTTCTTTTTTTAAAATAACCCCTCCTACTCTATAAATGGTAGCGGGTATCTTTTCACAATCGAACTCCCTTATATACTTGTGTCCGTTCGGACTAAAGTGACCGCCATTATATTCATGCAATGCCAAATTAAACTCAGCTCCATGTTGAATAACAGTCTCATCTAGGGAAGAAAGCAAAACATGATTATCATCTCCAAGTTCAGGTATAGGTACAACAAGTAAACCATGATATTTTCTAGTATTACAGTCAACAATTGTAGTACAATGATAGGCTCCCGATTTATTGGTTCTTAAAACCTCGCGAGGTAAAGACTCCTCAAGGTTTAAC
>NZ_DYYK01000157.1:0-13895 GCF_020741705.1 Bacteroides coprosuis | reverse complement strand
TGTAGCTTCTTTATCTTCTGTTGCAAAACTTCCTTTTGAAGATGCAAATGATGGTATCTCATATACGTTCGCAATTACTCCTAATACTTTAGGTCAGAATGCAGATGAGAAAAAAGAAAATCTAGTAAACTTGATGGATGGATACTTTAACCAAACAGGACAACACCTTAATGTTAACGTATTCGATCGTGATTTGCTGATTGACGCTATGGAGCATCCCGAAAATTATCCACAGCTTACTATCCGTGTTTCAGGATATGCAGTAAACTTTGTGAAACTAACGAGAGAACAACAACTTGATGTAATCAATAGAACGATTACGACTAAGTTCTAAGGTTCAGTACGTTGAAATAAATTAAAAGAAATAGTCGAGTTCATTATTGTAACTCGGCTATTTCTTGTTTTAAAATAGGAGAGAAGATGGTAAAAGGTTTAATACATTCGTTTGAGTCCTTTGGGACAAAAGATGGTCCAGGTATTCGGTTTGTTCTGTTTTTACAGGGTTGTCCTTTGCGTTGCCTTTTTTGTCATAACCCCGATACTTGGCTAGGTAAAGACTATAAAATGGAGCTAACTGTAGATGAGGCTTTTGCTGAAATACAGAAGGTAAAGGGTTTTATTAAAAAGGGAGGAGTTACTATTTCGGGCGGGGAACCGCTCATTCAGCCCGACTTTATTTACGAGCTATTTGAGAAATGCAAAGAAGCTGGTATTCATACTGCAGTAGATACATCGGGTTTTATACAAACAAAACGTGTAAAAGAAGTATTGGAGTTAACCGATTTAGTTCTACTAGATGTAAAGCATATTGATCCTGATAAATACAAGGCATTAACGAGTAAACCTCTTCAACCAACTCTCGACTTTTTAAATTATCTTGATGAGATCAATAAATCGGTGTGGATAAGATATGTACTGATTCCTGGTTATACAGATGCTGAAGATGATCTTCATAACTGGTGTAAGGAGATGGTGAAGCATAAAAATATCCAGCGTATTGATTTATTACCTTTTCATCAGATGGGACAGCATAAATGGGAACAGATGGGACTTCAATATAAGCTAAAAGATATTGTTCCTCCCACTAATGAGCAGATTAGTAAAGCTGAAGAAATCATTCTTAGTTACAATTTGCCTTTAGCCCTAAGAGCATAACTCTGTGAAGTGTTATAAAACTCCTATATAAAGGAGTATTTATTTAGTTAGTTTTTGGCTCTTGCCAAGCGTGTTAGGTTAAAAGAGTTCTGTCGGTTGAAGCCTTACTTTGAGTAAACTTCAATTGGCAATCTCTTTTTCATAAAAAGAGGGAATATATACTATCCCCTCTTAATAATCAGCTATGAAATTCCTGATAAACTCCTAGAGATGGAGTTCTATCTTATTTGCTTTTCCCTTGATTAGCTACCGATTCCATTAGCTTTTTAATTTCTTCAGGATCTCCTAAGAAATAATCTTTGGTTAGCTTCAAATCATCATCAAATTCAAAAACATAAGGTACAGCTGTAGGTAGATTTAATTCGGAAATAGCTTCATCTGAAATACCTTTTAAATGCTTGATAATACCTCTCAAACTATTTCCATGAGCTGCTACAAGTATCTGATCGTACTTTTTAAGAGCTGGATAAATTTCACACTCCCAATAAGGCATAATACGTTCAATCGTTTCTTTTAATGACTCTGTAAGTGGAAGATAATCAGAAGGTACATCTTGATATCTAGGATCTATAAACGGACTTCTATCATCATTTTTCTCTAGTGCTGCTGGAGCAATATCATAACTTCTTCTCCAGATATGTACCTGCTCGTCACCATACTTAACTGCTGTTTCCGATTTATTCAAACCTTGTAATGCACCATAATGCTTCTCGTTGAGCCTCCATGATTTCTCTACTGGTATCCAGTCTTGATCCATCACATCGAGAGTTACATTTAATGTTTTTATGGCTCTCTTTAGGTAGGAAGTATAGGCTTTATCGAAATGGAAATTGGCTTCTTTCAGCAATTTACCAGCTTTTTTAGCTTCTTCCACTCCTTGTTCGGATAGATCTACATTCATCCATCCTGTAAATTTATTTTCTTTATTCCATGTACTTTGTCCATGGCGTAACAAAACTATCTTTTTCATTCTCTAATTTATTAAATTATTTGGCAGTGATTACAATTTGCACGTCCATGTTGTCTTCAATAATTTTATCCTTTAAATCTTTAAAAATATTTTTAGAACCATAGTTGACACCCCATTGGGTACGGTCAATGGCAAAAGTATCTGTCACTGCTGTGTAAATATCGTTTTCCAGAGTAATCGTAGCATTAAATGTGATATTCTTAGTTTCTTCCTTCATCTTTAGGTTACCTTCAATCTGATAGTAATTATCAGATAATAGGGTAGTACTTGTGATTTGGAATGATGCTTCAGGATACTTTTCAACATCAAAGAAGTCGGCACTCTTGAGATGATTTACGAGCATATCGTTCAATTTACCATCTGTTAAGTCTTTATCTACAATAGAGTTCATATCAATGATAAAAGTACCTGATAGAAGTTGGTCTTTGTCTATTGATAAATTACCCGATGTAAGTGATAAAACACCATGATGGCTACCACCAACTTTATGACCCGCCCAGTTTATTACAGATGTAGCTGGATCTATACGAAGAGTTTGTTGGGTAGCTGTTGCAACTTCTTTGGCATCAGTTGCTTCGATCGGTTTTTGTTTATTTCCCGACCCACAAGCAGCTAAACCTAAAGCTGCAACTAATACGAATAAGGGTTTTTGTTTCATAAAATTACTCTTAATTGGATTCTTTCTATATAACAATCAACTCATTTTATTTGTTGAGTGTAAGTATAAAAAAGAAAGACTTATCAGCAAGAATCTCTATTCTTTACTAAAAAGAAAAAATTGTATAGGTTGTTTTTATATTTGAAGAGAATTGTATAATAATACGTATCAGAAAGGTGACTTTTTACGGTCTTAGTCATAATTGCACTATATCAGGGTTAAAATGATGACATGTCGGTGTCATGATGAAACGATGTCGGTGTCAGAATATGTTTCTGATTTTAGAATAACTGATGTGAATGAATATTTATAATTTAGGCTTATAAATATACCATTAAGCGATAAATAAAAAGCTCCGTTTCAAAGGTTGAAATGGAGCTTTTTATTGAATCATTTTGTGTATTATGAATTCAGTATATATTTTATTCTAGGGTGTGGTGTTTTTTTATTTTCTCTCACGTGGAATAGAGTAAGGAGTAAGGTTTGCTCATCAATCACATCTATTGTAGAGTATTTTTCAATTTGCTGAGCAGTCAGTTTATTTTGGGTTAGGAAGCTTTCATCATGAATGATTTTTTGTACTAGCTGTTTTTTCTCTTTCTTACTCATCTTATCTTGCCAAAAACCATGAGGACGTAAGGTGTAATTATCATAATAATCATCTCGTAGAAGAGGAAAAATATCAATACCTTTGGTTGTTAAGAATTCTTGCAATACAGCAAATAAGTCTTCCAATTGGTACCCAAAACGAGGGAAATTCTTTGCTGAATAGAAATTGTAAAGTTCTTCAAAGAATTCAAAGTATCTATTTGGATAGAAGTTTTCAAAAACAAAAGTGAGTGAGCGATCAAATCTGCCACTATTCCAATATCTGTCTAAGGCTTCTTCTGCATTATGAATTAGCGTAATCTCTTCGGCAGAGATAGAATCATTGTATTCTATTTCATAAGGAGGTAGCTCGTCATACTTATAGCCGTACTTAGCTGCATTTCTGCGTAGGTTTGTACCTCTCAACATCTTCAGAAAGCCAAGTTGAACTTCTTTAGCTCCTAAAGCAAAAACATCATTAAAAGATTTTTTGAAGCGTTCGTAAGTTTCAAAAGGCAATCCTGCAATGAGATCAAGGTGTAAGTCTATTTTCCCACCCTCCATTAGTAACTTGATGTTTTTGGATAAAAGATCAAAATCCTGTCGGCGTTTTACTTCCAGATTGGTTGGCTCGTAGGTAGATTGAATTCCTATCTCAAAGCGGAAATAATCTTTGGGTAGATTATTGTTTAAGAAAGCAATCTTCTCATCATCAAGTAAATCAGCATAGATTTCAAACTGACAGCTTAGATTGGGACGATAGTTTTCTATTAGGAAATTGAATACATTGTAGGTATGTGTTTTATTCAAGTTGAATGTTCTATCCAAAAACTTGATTAGCTTGGCATCACTTTGAATAAGGTAGGAGAGGTTATCATAAATATACTCTTTGGGGAAGTATCGAACTCCCTTTTCTAAGGAAGAAAGACAGTATTGGCATTGGTAGGGGCAGCCCCGTGAGGTTTCTAAATAAACTACTCTATTGATAAGAGCCTCCTTATCTTCCTCTAGTTGATAAGGAGAATCTAGTAATATCAACTTTTCAATATCTGCCTGTACTATTGTTCGACTGATGTGTCCGATATAAGATACTCCAGGAATATCAACCTCTCTAATACCCTGCTGTAGGGCCTCAAATAGCTGACCCGATACAAACTCTCCCTCACCACTTATTACATAATCGATCTCCCAGTTCTCTAAGAAGAACTCAGGTTCGTAGGTTACTTCTGGTCCACCTACAAAGATGATAAGCTCGGGCTTTTTCTCTTTTAGGAGTTGTATAAGAGTTTGAGTTTGCCTTACATTCCAGATAGAAACGCTCAAGCCTAGCACGTCACAATCGGTTTCGATAAGTTGTTGTGCTACAGAGTTGATATTTTCTTTAATGACAAATTCAATATATGAAACATTAAATTTATCTTTATTAGCAACATAGAGCCATCTTAGGGCTAAGGAGGTATGTATATATTTTGCGTTGAGAGTAGATAGAACAAATTTCATGCTGCAAAAGTATACATTTAATAGTAAAAAGTCTACATTAGTAGGGCCGAATAATTAAGGTAAAAATATGGAATTAGAAAAAGTTTACCATTTCTTGACAGAAGTGGAGAAAAATAATAATAGAGATTGGTTTGCAGAAAATAAGGGTATGTATGAAGAAGCTCAATCTGTTTTTGAAGACTTTGTACAATTGGTAATCAATAGGATAGCTATATTTGATCCCGCTGTGATGGTAGTAGAACCCAAAGATTGTACATTTCGCATCTATCGAGATATACGTTTTTCTCCTAATAAACTTCCTTATAAAACCCATATGGGTGCGTATATTAATGTAAAAGGTCGTAAGTCTGATTATTGTGGCTATTACGTACACCTTCAGCCCGGTAAATCGTTCTTGGGAGGAGGTAGTATTGGTCTGCCTACCAAAAGACTAACTCGAATAAGAGAACAGATCATGGAACGTATAGATGAATACATAGATATCGTAGAAGACCCTAAGTTTAAGAAGTACTTTCCTATTATTGGTATGGATTTCTTGAAGACCGCCCCAAAAGGATTCTCAAAAGATTACAAGTATATTGATTATCTGCGTTGTAAGGAGTATATTTGTTCATACGATGTTACCGATGATTTCTTTTTAAACCCTTCTTGTTTAGATGAAATAGGAGAGGTTTTTCAGCAAAATAAGCGTTTTGCAGACTTTATTAACTCGGCATTAGGATATTAAAACTCTAGATAAATGAAAAAACAAACCCTTCCAATTATACAGAATGACCCATGGTTAAAACCATACGAGAGTGCAATTGTGGGTAGGCACGAAGCAGTGCTATCCAAGGAAAAAGATTTAACAAATGATGGAGCATTTTCATTAAGTGATTTTGCTACAGGCTATCTCTATTTTGGGCTGCATCAAACTAAAGAGGGGTGGGTAATAAGAGAGTGGGCTCCCAATGCTACCTCTCTCTTTTTAATAGGAACCTTTTCGTTTTGGACAGAACAATCGGAATATCAGTTTCAGAGAAAAGAAAATGGAGTATGGGAGTTGAATATTCCTCAGGGAGTATTGGTGCATGGAGAAATCTATAAATTAAAAGTTTATTGGAATGGGGGGAGTGGAGAGCGTATTCCCGCTTGGGCAACAAGAGTAGTGCAAGATCCTTCAACCAATATATTTTCGGCTCAGGTATGGAGTCCTGAACAGCCCTATAAATTCAAACATAAAAACTTTGTACCCCAACGAGATCCATTGTTAATCTATGAGTGCCACATTGGTATGGCACAAGAAGAAGAAAAAGTGGGTACGTATAAAGAATTTCAAGAAAACGTTCTACCTCGAATCGTTGATGCTGGCTACAATTGTATTCAGATTATGGCTATTCAAGAACATCCTTATTATGGTAGTTTTGGATATCATGTATCTAGCTTCTTTGCTGCATCATCTCGCTTTGGTACTCCCGAAGAGTTGAAAGAACTGATAGATACGGCTCACGGAATGGGTGTTTCGGTTATTATGGATTTAGTTCATTCTCATGCTGCAAAAAATGAAGTAGAAGGATTGGGGAATTTTGCAGGAGATCCTAATCAGTATTTTTATGCTGGTGAAAGACGAGAACACAAACAATGGGATTCATTGTGTTTTGACTATGGCAAGAATGAAGTGCTTCATTTCTTACTATCCAATTGTAAATACTGGTTGGAAGAGTATAACTTTGACGGATTCCGATTTGATGGCGTAACCTCTATGTTGTACTATAGCCACGGAATGGGTGAATCATTCACAAATTATAGCGATTATTATAATGGATACCAAGATGATAATGCCATCGTGTACTTAACCTTAGCCAATGAATTAATACATGATGTAAAAAAGAAGGCCTTTACTGTTGCTGAAGAAGTCTCGGGTATGCCTGGACTAGCTCTTCCCTTCAAGAGTGGAGGGTATGGTTTTGATTATCGTATGGCAATGAACATTCCTGATTATTGGATTAAGTTGATAAAAGATCATATTGATGAAGATTGGAAGCCTTCTTCCATGTTCTGGGAAGTTACAAATCGAAGAAAAGACGAGAAAACAATCTCTTATGCCGAAAGTCATGATCAGGCTTTGGTAGGAGACAAAACGATTATATTTAGATTAATAGATTCTGATATGTATTGGCATATGCAGAAGGGAGATGAAAACTATCGTGTGAATAGAGGATTGGCTCTTCATAAGATGATTCGCTTACTTACTGCATCCACTATGAATGGAGGGTATTTAAACTTTATGGGGAATGAGTTTGGACACCCAGAGTGGATTGATTTTCCTCGAGAAGGGAATGGATGGTCTCATAAATATGCCCGTCGTCAATGGAGTTTGGTAGATAATAAGAACTTAAATTTTCACCATTTAGCTGATTTTGGAAAAGCAATGCTTGCTCTATTTGCTGAGCGACCAAAGTTTCAAGATTTAGAGACAGAAGAAATATGGCATAATGATGGTGATCAGATTTTAGCTTATCAAAGAGGTGATTTGCTTTTTGTCTTTAACTTCAATCCAGTACAATCTTTTACAGATTATGGTTTCTTGGTAGAACCTGGTAAATATAAGGTGGTACTAAATACGGATAGTAAAAGCCTAGGAGGGTTTGGCTTTTCAGATGACAATATAGATCACTTCACTCATGGCGATCCTCTTTACAAAAAAGAAAATAAAGAGTGGTTAAAGTTGTATATACCTGCTCGCTCGGCTGTAGTATTAAAGAGAAGTAAGTAATCTTATTGTTTTAATCTTAAATACGAATGACATGAAGTTTAAGTTTTTATTGGTAAGCTGCTTTTTATTAGTAGCTACGATGCTTTTTGCCCAGACAGGATATCAAAAATCAACCATACCTAGTTTGCCCAATGAAAAATGGTGGGGTGGATTAGTTGCTTTAGGTTCACAGATGCCCTTTGCCTCCGATACAGAGAAGTACGACTTAGCTACGCAAAATTTCAATAATCAAGTAGTGCCTTTGTTTGTTTCTTCGCAAGGTCGATATATTTGGAGTAACCATCCTTTTACTTTCCAATTCAAAAGTGATACTCTATTAATAGAGTCTTCTTATGAAAAAATAGAACCAGTTGAGGCAGGCACAACTCTTAAAGAGGCTTATCTGAAAGCTAGTCAAAAGCATTTTCCTGCGTCAGAAGTACTTCCAGATGCCCTTTTCTTTTCTAAGCCACAATACAATACTTGGATTGAACTCATGTACAATCAAAATCAGAAAGATGTATTAGAATATGCCAATCAGATAATTGCAAATAAGTTTCCTACAGGAATATTAATGATAGATGATAATTGGCAGAAATATTATGGCAACTTCGATTTTAAACCCGAGAAATTTCCTACCCCAAAGAAGATGATTGAAGAGTTACATGCTAAGGACTTCAAAGTAATGCTTTGGGTTTGTCCTTTTGTATCTCCAGACAGTCCAGAATTTAGAGAGCTATCAGCTAAGGACCTCTTGATAAAAGAGAAGGGCAGCGGTAACCCTGCACTTATTCATTGGTGGAATGGCTTCAGTGCTTGTTATGATATGACAAATTCAGAGGCGGTGAAACATATCAAGAGTCAGCTAGATAAACTTTGTGCAGAATATGGTATCGATGGTTTCAAGTTTGATGCTGGAGATGTTGCCTATATGACAGGTGATTATGAGTTTTATGACCCTAAAGCAACCCCAACTATCTTTTCACAAAAATGGGCAGAGTTAGGATTGCAATACTCTTTTAATGAGCTGAGAACTTCATGGCAATTGGGTGGCCAAGCTTTGGTTCAACGTTTAGGGGACAAGGATTATTCGTGGCAAGCTTCTAGCTTACTCATCCCCGATATGATTACAGCAGGATTGTTAGGATATCCCTATACTTGTCCAGATATGATAGGTGGAGGTCAGTTTGGTTCTTTTCTTAATATAGACTCAGATAGTTTTGACCAAGAGTTGATTGTTCGCTCGTGTCAACTTCATGCTTTGATGCCGATGATGCAGTTTTCTGTAGCACCCTGGAGGATATTAGATGCTGATCATTTAGCTATTTGTGCTGAGTTTGCTCATCTTCATGAGCAGTTTGGTGTGTATATCTTAGAAACCGCCAAACAATCTGCTCAGACCGGAGAACCTATTTTGCGTAATATGGAATATACCTATCCTCATGAAGGTTTCATTGACTGTAAAGATCAGTTTATGCTAGGTGATAAATATTTGGTTGCACCGATGATTCATAAAGGCGATGAGCGAAGCGTAAAGCTTCCTAAAGGAGTCTGGAAAGATGATTTAGGGAAAGTGTTTAAAGGCCCCAAAATGATTAAAACAAGAGTCCCTATTAATCGCTTACCTTATTATACTAAGTTGAAGTGAAAATAAATAAAGGCCAAAGATGATCAGAATCTTTGGCCTTTCTATTTTATAGGAATAGAATGTTATGGGGTTCTTTATAAATGAGTAGAAATTCCCTCTTCAATCCATTGTAACTTTTCTCTGCGAGTTTTTTTGCGGATGGCATAGTTGTTCTTCCAGTTCTCTGCTGTAACATAGCCTCTTTTATGCTCTAGGTGGACGCATATAGCTGAATAGCGAATCTGTTTGCTCTTAATACCAAGATTGAACAGACGTTCTCCCAACTCTCTATCTAATCCTCCATATTTCATTTTCTCATTGAATCCATTGATTTTTACAATATCTTCCTTCCATCCCGAAGAGTTGTGTCCATTCCAACTTGCATTGGCAGGAGTAATAGAATTAAGGAAGTTTTTGAGTTTAGGGTATTTAAGACTTAACTTTAAATCCTTGAAGAAGCGTCTAGGCTGTCCTAAAGATCTCATATAATCAATATCAAAACATCTTTGCGTTGAGATATCTTCTAATTGTATCTTGTGGGCCACATCCAATGTAGTGCGATACATACCACCAGATAAGAAGTATCCTTTTTCTGCGTATTTAGCATGCACCTCTAAAAAGTCTGCTCTAGGAATACAATCTCCATCTGTTAATAAGAGGTAGTTACCTTTACTTGCAATGATTGCCTTATTCAGAATTGTGCATTTCCTAAAACCCTCATCGGTATGCCAAATGTGTTGGATGGGGTATGATACAATCTTTTTATATCGCTCTATAAGTTTGATAGTTTCATCGCTTGAGCCATCATCTGCGATAACTACTTCAAAATCCTTGAAATTCTGGTGGTTATAGCCTACGAGAACCCTCTCAAGCCACGCAGGTTGATTATAGGTTGTAATTATAACCGAAATAAAAAATGGAGGTTGAACCATCTGTGTGTTGAATAATATGTCTATATATCAGGATTAAATAATTAATATCTTGGCATTATTTTGAATAAGAACAATGCAAATAAACTAATTAAGATTGCAAAGGTAACTAAAGCAATCAAAAAGAAAAAGCCAATCTTCACAAAACGTTTTGCACGGTGTGCATAAAAGTGGCTTGCTTCTTTATTTCCATATAAGAATAGCGGAGTTACTTTGGCAGCATAAAAGAGGGCTGCCAAGCCAAAAGGTGGTAGTATGAGGCTTAATAGTATCGCTTCCTGAAGCCATGTTTTTGGATATTTCTTTATTTGTTCCATATCTCTTTACTCCTTTATCCTAGAATAACTTAAAAAGGCTAGAAATCAATATTGGACGGAATATTAACCCTAGTATAATTCCTATAATAACAAATCTTTGCGCTTTTTTAGAATAATATTCTGCTTGAGACAAATCTCCCTTTAGGTAGTTATCATCTACTTTGGATGCATAATAGGTTGCAATAGCTCCAAATGGATAAGAAAAAACGAAGAAAGTAATGAGTGAGGAGAGTAGCCAAGATTTGGGTGGATTGAATCGGGTAGATCCAACTTTACCTGAAGGGTCTAATATCGATTTTAATTCAGAAACCTCAGATGCAGCTGTCCAGCTTGGTAAGCTTTTGTTCCATACCATCGTTTCTGGAGTTACTACTCCTTTGAGCTGCTCTATTGTAAAGGGCCCTTGGCGTTCATTATCATTAATTGCAATGTAATATTTCTCTTCCATACTGTATTGCAGTTTTCTTTTTTATAAAGAAACAACAAATTATTCTAAGTTTGTAATCTTTGTAAAGGAAAATCACGAAAAGCTTCTTATTTGTAAATAAGTTTTAATATTTTACTGCTATAAGGTTTCAATTGTGTGCGTATTGGTCGTTCTGGTGTAAATGTTATCACCTCTTTCTTTTGTGTCAATAATTCGATAGAATCAATTCTATTTTTAGGACTGAGCTTAAAATACTCAAAAGCATGGCTAGGTATATTGGTTTCTATATTTCGGGTTTCCGAATCGAAGTTGACAATAATAAAGAGTATTTCATTCTCATGTTTTCTGAGGAAAGCATATTGTTTGTCAGGATTGAAGTTATTAGATCTTGTATTGACATACATCAAATCAAAGAATAGTCCTTGTGTTATGGCTTGTTCTGTCTTTGCTATATTGAGTATCTTTTTATAAAACTCATAGAGGTTAATTTCTTTATCTGATAACTTTGTAAAGTTACACTTGCCTTTGTTATACCATCGTCTTATGGTATCTACCGACCAATAATCGAATATGCTAGTACGACCATCTAATCCACTAAATCCTTCTTGATTCATTCCTGACTCGCCAAACTCTTGTCCAAAGTAAATCATCATAGGGCAAGTATTCAGGCAGGCAGATATTGTCATTGCTGGAATAGCTTTATTGGGGTCTGCTGCAAAAAAAGAAGATGCTATACGTTGTTCATCGTGATTCTCTAAGAAGTTGAGCATACGAGTTTGGAGGTCATCTAAGCTTTGCCAATTTGATGTTATTTGTGATGCTGGAGCATGCCCTTGAATTATTGATTTTAGGGTGTCATACAGTCCCACTTTGTCGTATAGATAGTCAAACTGACCTCTATACAAGTATCTTTTATATTGATTTGGGTTATAAGCTTCTGCTATAAATAGGATATGAGGGTGGTTTTCTTTTACAATGGGGATAGCCCATTCCCAAAAGTCGACAGGAACCATTTCTACCATATCACAACGAAAGGCATCAATCCCTTTTTGCGCCCAAAACAGTAAGATGTCCTTCATCTTGAACCAGGTATCGGGTATGGGGTCAAAATGCTTAGCCATCGCATTTTGATAATCTACTCCATAGTTTAGTTTTATTGTTTCATACCAGTCGATGCGAGAAGGAGAAGCTGTAAACTGATCATTTCCGGTGGCTTTAGCTGGATATTCATGATATCTATCGAAGCCTTGAGCATTCAAATCGAAATGAGGATTGAATTCAGCTTGAGGAATATAATAGAAGTTATTATAGGGAGAGAATGAACGAGATGGATCATCTCTATCGCCTAGTCCTATTGTTCCTGGAGTTTGCTGATCAGAGTGATATTGTCTGGCTACATGATTGGGGACAAAGTCTATAATCACCTTTAGTCCATTCTTATGACTCCTTTTTATTAAGTCTTCAAATTCTGCCATACGTTCATTCACCTGAGTAGCTAGTGCTGGAGCAATATCATAATAATCTTTGATTGCATAAGGAGAACCAGCTTTGCCTTTTACAATAGCAGGGTGATCGGGTAATATACCAAATTCGCTAAAATCTGTTTGTGTAGCATGCTCAATTACTCCTGTGTACCATATATAATTGGCGCCAAGAGCTTGAATTTGTTGCAAGGCTTTGTCCGTAAAGTCATTTAACTTGCCGCAACCATTCTCTTGCAAGTCTCCATTTGGCGTTGGGTTTTTAACTTGATTCCCGAATAAACGAGGAAGGACTTGATAGATAATAATTTTTTCTTTTTGCATAATTGTAACTAGTATGAAGCCTTTGTTTGTTTATTTCCAAACTTTTCCCGACTCCTCTAAGCGGCCATGTAAAACGTCTATAGCAACGTTATAGCCTTGTGTAAATATCTCTTTCGCCTTATCCAACTCTGTATTGCTATAATCATGAAGATTGTAGGGCTCAATAAGAAGGTCTGCTTTTTTTCTATCATTCATCGTGTTTGCTTGAAACATAAAGTTGTAAGAACGAAAAGCAATTGCTAATATATTCTTTTTATACTCTTTTGCAATGAGAGGGTTAACATTTATTGCGACTACCTTTTCGCACTCTTTGCGAATGGTAGATACGGGTAGATTCATAAACAGCCCTCCATCTACATAAAAAGTATCCCCAATTTTTACGGGGGAGAATAATACGGGCATACAGCATGATGCAGCTACTCGTTCTGCCAAAGGACCTTGATTAAAATGAACCATTCTACCTTTATCTAAATCTGTAGCTGTAATAATAAAAGGTAGTTGAAGATCTTCTATGTTTTTTGCTTTTAAGTTACTTTCTAAAAAATCAATAAATTCCTGAAGATCAAACAATCCCATTTTAGGAATGATAAACTTGGTTAGATCAAAAAACTTATGTCCTGAAAAAAAATCTAATACCTTATACGGTTCATTACCATCTGCATAAAAAACTCCTGCTAAAGCACCTG
Organism: Bacteroides coprosuis; assembly: GCF_020741705.1. Lineage (NCBI taxonomy): Bacteria > Pseudomonadati > Bacteroidota > Bacteroidia > Bacteroidales > Bacteroidaceae > Bacteroides > Bacteroides coprosuis. Next base: position 499 of record NZ_DYYK01000157.1, on the reverse strand, counting down.
CACTTACTCCCGAAATAATATCTGGACGAATATCGTGCTCCAAAAGTGCTTGCATAACTCCTAGGTGAGCGAATCCTTTGATAAAGCCACCACTAAGAGCATAGCCTATATTGTATTTTTTTTCATTTGCCATTTAGTACAATTTTACTCGATTTTTTGAATGTCACGAAATTAGTAAATAATCGGATTGGTTATTTTAATTTTAGTCTATTTTAATACTCCTCCAAATTTGTAGAAAAATAAACTTGGATTAAGATACTCAATTTTTACTTAGGTTTATTGGTTTTAGTTCACAGAAGTGACTTGTCATAATATATGACCACTTTAAAGGAGTGTTATTTGAAGAAAAGATTGATTAATCTCGTCCATTAGCTGTATGAAAGGTAAAGGTTTAAAAAAGTGCTTGGAGGAATTTTAAGCAAATGGACTATTTTGACACCGACATGATGATGACATGACACCGACATGTTACTATCTTAACCCTGATAAAGCATTGTTT
>NZ_DYYK01000156.1:0-8393 GCF_020741705.1 Bacteroides coprosuis | reverse complement strand
CCTACCAACTCGAAGTATCACAAGATAATGAGGCTGCACTTAAAATCTACCAGAAAAGGAACTTTAAGATTACAAGAAACTTCAACTGTTATCACGCTGAAACCGACTTAATTTCACAAATTACGGCACGAGACATCTCTTTAATAGAGATTCCTCTTTCTGTATTTATGCAAGAAATAAAATTTGATACCATTTGGGATTTTTATCCTTCATGGCAAAATAGTCTCAACAGCATTATGAGAGACTCTGATAATTTAGTTTGTACCTTGGCTATGAATGTAAATCACATCATAGGATATATTGTTTACGAACCACTATCGGGGGATCTCATTCAACTGGGTACTTACCCTCAGTTTAGAGAAAGAGGAGTGGCTACAGCTCTACTAAAGAATGCTGCCCAAAACTGCTCATCGCCAACAGTAAAAATGCTTAATATTGATGATGCTAGTGAGTCTATGAATGGTTTTTTAAAGAAACATCGGTTTGATTTAATAACCAAGCGATATGAAATGAAGCGAACTCTTTAAGGGGAGTTCGAAGGGTAAAGTAGAAATATTAGGTTGCAAACTTATTCGTTCACATTTTATTCCTTATTTTTGTGCCACTCTACCTTGTTAGAGTATCCTCTTATTCAGAAATAAAAGATAAAATTCATGTTGCCAGATATATTTCTCTCTACCCCATTCATTGGTGTTTATATAGTTCTCGGACTTTGTCTGATGATTCAGCTCATCTATCATTTAAGCCTATATAATCGTATTCCTGCTGCCCAGAAAAAGCAGAAAGAGGTTTCACAGGAGTATCCTCCTCTATCGATTATTCTTTGTGTAGAGAATCAGGTGGAATATTTAAGAGAAAACATCTCTAGTATTCTACAACAAGATTATCCTAATTTTGAGGTGATTGTAGTGGATATTGCCTCAGATGATGGTACAAAAGAGTATTTGGAGTACCTAGAAGAAAATCATGATAATCTCTATTTCAGTTTTACTCCAGAGAGTGCTCGGTTTATTAGCAGAAGAAAATTGGCTCAAACTATTGGTATCAAAGCGAGTAAATATGATTGGTTAGTTTTCACGGAGATTGATAGCAAACCCATATCCAACCAATGGCTAAAAAAGCTAGCTGGCCATTTTATTCAGGGAACGGATATTGTATTGGGTTATAGCAAATACCGCACAGAAAAGACATGGATCAATCGCTTTACTTCTTATGACAGCCTTATACTAAAGTTGCGCTATTTGGGTATGGCTCTCAAGAATAAACCCTATATGGGACAAGGTAGAAATATGGCTTACCGAAAATCGGTGTTTTTTCAAGAGAAAGCCTTTTCAAACCAACTAAATCTTCAACGAGGTGAGGATGAATTGTTTCTCAATCAAAATGTAAATAGCACCAATACCAGAGTAGAACTCTCTCCCGAGTCTATCATCGAAATGGAACCCATCAAACGGAAGAAAGATTGGAAGCTTCAAAAGCAATCACACTTACTATCGGTACAGCGCTTTAAAGGTAACAAGCAATATTGGATGGGGCTAGAGACTACTACTTGCCTACTGTTGTATGCCCTAGGTTTGCCTCTTTTTATCTATAGCCTGATAACGCTAACTTGGCAAGTGAGCTTACTTACTTTTCTCTGTTTTCTGTTGAGATGGGTAGTACAGTTTCTGACAATTAATCGCACAGCAAAAGTGATGACAGAAGGAAGAAGATTCTACTTTTCCCTCCCTCTTTTAGATATTTTATTGCCCCTCAACAATTTCTTAATCCGACTTAAGATGCCGAGAAAAGGAAGAGGAGATATTCTGAAAATCTAAGATTATTCGTAACGCATAGACGTGGCTGGATTAATGCGCGACACGAGATAAGAGGGTCCGAGAAGCATCAACACAGAGATTAAGATGGTGGCTGCATTGAGTGCTACTACCCACCATAAGCTAAGCGAAATAGGCACTTTATCTACATGATATACAGCAGGATCCAAGGGTACAACTCCAAATTTACTCTGGATAAGGCAGAGTGATAACCCAACAATATTCCCCCAGAATAAGCCTTTACCAATCAGGAATATCGCCAACCAAATAAATACTTTTCGAATCATCTTATTGGTAGCTCCCAATCCTTTGAGCAACCCAATCATCTGAGTTCGTTCCAAAATAAGAATCAACAAACCAGAGATAATGGTAAAGCCAGAGATGGCCATCATCAGCCCAAGGATTACCCAGACATTTAAATCGAGCAAGGCCAACCAGCCAAAAAGTTGAGGATTGAGCTGCTCTACATTATTTACAATGTAAGGCTCGCCATAAGCATCTTCTAAGCCCATAAACTTATCGCCTAAATCTTCGGTAACCTCTTCGAGTTTGGCATAATCTTTAATCGCAATTTCTACCCCACTTGCCTGATCCACTCCCCATCGGTTCAATTTATTAACGGTATAGAGATCGGTTAGAAGATAGAGTTTATCATACTCATAGAAATTAGTTTGGTAAATACCTACCACCTTTAATCTACGTGCTTTGATGCCCTCATCCTCGGCATAATAGGTAAAAATGCGATCATCGAGATGAATATCAAGGAGATCGGCTACAGTCTTGGAGAGCATTACTTCATTAGTAGAAGTAGAATCGTTAAAGGCAGGAAGTGTCCCTTCTACCAGATATTTAGTAAAGAAAGAAGTATCAAATTCTTGAGCTACCCCTTTTAAAATCATCCCCTGAAAGCTAGATTCTGTTTTGATCATACCCACCTTCGTAGAGTATCGTTGCACCCAGCGCGTATCGAGATATTCTTGGAGAGCTGTCAGCAAACTATCACTTACTGCAATAGGATGCGATTCGTATGAAGCCATGGTATTGTAATTGGATAGTTGGATATCCGAACTGAAGCCCACTGCTTTATTTCGGATTTCGCCCTTAAAGCCAATCACTACGGCAATGGTAATCATCATCACAATAAAACCAATAGCAATACCCAAGACAGCAATAAACACAGCAGGCTTAGATATCCTTTTTACCCCTTTCTTACTCGTATATAATCGTTTTGCTAATTGAAATTCAAACAAAGTAAATCTTATTTTTCGGTTGTCAATCTTATTTCAAGTGTCAAAGTTAAGTATAAATCCTTATGCAAAGTTAAGTTTTAACTAATTAATATAGGTTAGGGCTTTCTAACTTTCCATTATATAAAAATTTACATACATTTGCGTAGTAACAAAAATCAGACCGCATGACTATTAATCTAATAGCTTACACATCTTCATTAGATCAGTTAGCATCATCTGCTCAAGATCATCAGAAACTTCTGAATGAACTTGAAATCCAATTCTCTGTAAAATATTACAAACATACAGATCTTGCCAAAATCCCTAAAGACCAGTTTTCTGTACTTTTTATAGCTACTGGAGGAGTAGAAGAACTCATCGCTCAAGATGTAGAAGAACTACCCCGCCCCATTGTACTACTGGCAGACGGACTCCAAAATTCTTTAGCTGCTGCTCTTGAAGCCTCAACTTGGTTGAGAGAAAGAGGTCTGAAGAATGAAATTTTACACGGAGACATCCAACAGATAAAAGAAAGAATCTTAAACTTAGCAATAAACTTCCATGCCCAACAAAGACTGAAGCAACAAAGAATAGGTGTTCTGGGCACGCCTGCTCCATGGGTTATAGCTAGTAGTGTAGATTACTATTTGGCCAAACAACGCTGGGGTATCGAATTTGTTAATATTCCTCTTACTCGAATTTATGATACTTTCGATAAGATATCCGAAGACGATGTAAGTACATTGTGTACTCATTTTATATCTAAAGCCTATGCTTGTAATGGAAGCACTCCCACTGCCCTAATCAACTCTATGCGCTTTTATAAAGCTGTGAAGCAGATTTGTGAGGAGGAAGGTCTAACGGCTGTTACCCTCAATTGTTACAAAACCCTCAAGGATATAGGAGTTACAGGGTGCTTAGCCAATGCTTTACTCAATGATGAGGGAATCATTGCTGGCTGCGAGGGGGATATGCAAACCATCTTTACTCTAGTCATGATAAAAGCTCTGACGGGTGAGGTTGGGTTTATGTGCAATCCCAGTGAGGTAGATGTCAAAGAGAACAAAATTGTAATGGGGCATTGCAGCATCGGTACAAAACAAACCTCTCACTTTGTACTAAGAAATCATTTCCTGACGAAGAATGCTATTTCTATTCAAGGAATATTACCTCTAGGAGAGTTTACTATTCTAAAATGTGGAGGAGAATGCTTGGATAAGTATTTCGTTTCTTCGGGCTATATCTTACAAAACACAGAAAAAGAACTCTCCAGCAGAACCGAAGTTTTATTTAAAATGAATGAAGATGCTTCTTATTTCTTAAGAAACCCCTTGAGCAATCACCACGTGATGATACGTGGCAATTACGAAGGTTTAATACAAAGTTTCTTAGAAACCTACTCTTGCAAACGAGTAAGATAAAACGATAAGAATATATTTAAATACGATAAGAAGAGTGGATAGGAACAGCTGTCCACTCTTTGTTTTTTAATTCCATAACGGTATCAAAACGAGCATTCACCAAAGCTTTCAAGCCTTCTTTTCTGCCCGAGTTGATTTTATGTAAACGATGAGAATCACTGTTGACCAATACGGGAATCTCCAACTCTCTTATAAGTGCGAAGTGTTCTTCATTCGGAAAAAACATCCCTGTGGTATCATACGCCTTGGTATTAATTTCTATCATCAGCCCGCTCTCTGCAATCGTTTCAAAATAATCTCTTATTATCTCTTTATAAAAGCTAGCTTGAGTAATGCCTTTGGCATTGGCAGAGGTGTTTTTACTTATCTTATCGCAATGTCCTAAGAAATCAAATCCACCCAGAGCAATCATTCTACGCATAGCATCGAAGTAGCGGATGATGACCTCTTCGTAATCGTGATGAAAGTATTTATCTACATTTTCTTTAAATAGCTCTTCACCCGAATCTATATCTACATAGCCGCCCGAATCCAACTCAAGAAAATGCACCGAACCAATCCGATAATCTAGTGGGATAGCTTGAAATTTATCCATAGCTGGGTTGTAATCTTCATGGAGGTAATCCATCTCCAACCCCGTATAAATCTCGATTTGATCACCGAGTTTTTCTTTAGCCTCTGCACACTCTTTCAAATAATCATCTACCCTATCCCACTCCATATTCCATCGAGTAGAAAAAGGTAGTGGAGCATGAGAAGAAATGCCATAAGAGGTAAAATTTAGTTCGATAGCCGTCTGAATAAACTCCTCGATGGTAGCATGACCATCACAGTAATTGGTATGACTATGGTAATTGGTAAGGTTCATTAATCTTCTATTTCACTAAGTTCAAGCCAACGCATGGTTTTCTCATCAATAGCATCACCTATTTCGGGCAGACGTTTCGACTTTTCTGTTAAATCTTCTACTGATAAATCTCCACTGCATAAATCTGCTTCCAACTGTGTTTTCTCGTCTTCTAATTTTTCAATCTCTTTTTCGAGAGCTTCAAACTCTTTTTTCTCAGCATAGGTCTTTTTGCGTACTTCGTTATGACGTACTCTACCATGCTTTTCGCTCTCATCCTCTTTCTTCTTTTCTTGCTCGATTCTCTTTTCTTCTTCCTCCTTAAACTCTTTCCACTCCCGGTACTGAGTATAGTTTCCAGGGAAATTACGAATATCTCCACTACCCTTAAATACCATCAAGTGATCAACCACTTTATCCATAAAGTAACGGTCGTGGGAAACCACAATCACACACCCTTTAAAGTTTTGAAGATAGTCTTCGAGTACATTTAAGGTTACGATGTCAAGGTCGTTGGTAGGCTCATCGAGAACTAAGAAATTAGGGTTACGCATTAACACTGTACATAGGTAAAGACGACGACGTTCACCTCCACTTAACTTGTACACATAACTGTGCTGAGTTTCGGGAGTAAACAAGAAGTGTTGCAGGAACTGAGAAGCAGTCAGTTGCTTGCCATTCCCTAAGTCGATTACCTCAGCAATCTCACGTACCACATCGATCACCTTCATCTGATCATCAAACTCTAGTCCATCTTGAGAATAATAACCAAAACGAATCGTTTCTCCAATATCTATCGTACCACTATCGGGTTCTACTTCGCCCAAAAGAATTTTGATAAAGGTAGATTTACCTGTTCCATTATTTCCCACAATTCCCATCTTTTCATAACGAGAGAAGATGTATGAAAAATCATCTAGGATCACCAAATCACCATAATTCTTATTCACATTTTCTGCTTCAAATATCTTGGAACCAATATAAGAAGCCTTCACATTGAGCTGCACATTACTATCGTCGAATCGGCGTTTAGCCACCTTCTCTAAATCATAAAAAGCCTCCTCACGGTATCTGGCTTTATGTCCACGAGCTTGTGGCATACGACGCATCCACTCCAGCTCAGTACGGTACAAGTTTTTCGCTTTAGAAACTTCAGCATCCATAGAATCCATACGTTCCTGACGTTTTTCTAAGTAATAGCTATAGTTCCCCTTGTAGGTGTACATCTGTAAGTTATCAATCTCCATAATGGTATCACACACACGGTCTAGGAAGTAACGATCGTGGGTTACCATTAGCAAACTGAGGTTGGTGCGTTTCAAGTACTCTTCGAGCCACTCGGTCATATCCAAGTCCAAATGGTTGGTAGGCTCATCAAGAATCAATAAATCGGGTTCGGTAATTAAGGTATTTGCCAAAGCGATACGCTTCAACTGTCCTCCCGAAAGTTGATTTATCTTTTGCTGGAAATTGGTAATCTTCAACTGGGTAAGAATCTGTTTTACCTTCTGCTCATACTCCCAAGCATTCAGTAAATCCATCTTAGAAAGGATTTTATCCAAGTCAGGATTTCCCTCTGTCTGTAAGCAAATTTCGTATTCTTTGATGAGTTCAATCACTTCATTTCCATGGTGGAAACAAGCCTCAATAACGGTTAGGTTATCGGGATATTCGGGATTTTGCTCTAGGTAGCCCACTCTTAAATCTCTTTTAAAAGTAACTCTGCCTGCATCGTAACCCTCTTTCCCTGCTATAATATTGAGCAAGGTAGATTTTCCTGTACCATTTTTAGCAATTAAACCAATGCGTTCTCCCTGAAGCACCCCCATATTGAGGTCTTCAAAAAGGACTAAATCACCAAACGATTTGGTGAGATTTTCTATTTGTAGATAACTTATCATTCTTTAATTTTTGTTTCAGATAGATTCCTTAGAAGAATATTACTGGTGCAGAGAGGCCAGAGTTTCTTTGTAACTCTCTACGATAGTAAACTCTTCACCCGCCTTAACTTTGCTCCAAACAAGCTTCATAGGATCTATTACTTGCTGTGAAGGAGTATAAATTAAGATAGCAGCTTCTCTATTTCCATCAATAAGCGTACGCCACTCCATACCCTCTATTTCATTGGCTAAGATAACACCAACTGTCAAGCCCAGAGCAACCCACTTATCTCTCTTCTTGGTTGAGATAGAACCCTCTTCTTTTATTTTATCAAGTTTACTCAAATCTTCTTCTATCCCTTGAAAATCGGTTGTGAGCTGTTCTTTGACGAAATTAACCACCCATTCATAGGAAGAGTTGATCTCATAAATCTCCATTAAGCGAACGGGGATGATTTCGGCTGGGTATTTCTGCTTTGTATCTCTCACCACCAACGTATTCAAAATCTCTTCGGCTATTTTATATCCATCCTTCTTGAAAGAAGTAAAAGTGCAATCAAAACTCATATCCTCTTTTCCGATAACCCAATGATGTGAGGCAAATTCATGTTCATCTTCTTGAAAAAAAGACACTTCGTACACAGCCTCTCCCGATGACAATTGGAAAGGTTTCACTTTTAGATTCACTTCACGTTCCTCTTTTACCACCTGTGCTCCAAATTGAGAAGAATCTCCTTTTAAACCCGAAATTCTAAAATTACCTGTCCACTGATCTGGATTATAAAATAAGAAAGAGCCTTCTCCATCTTCAAATTCGTACCAATTGGCAGGGTATTCAATAGAGAACCAGGCATTGGGAGATATAAACTTCTTTGTCTCTTTCATCACTATGTCGTTTTTTGTTGATTTTAACTTGATATTCTTTATACAAAAGTAATACTCCAACACCGTATTAACAAAGGAGAAGATACAAATCTAAGGGTTAGCAGACTTCATTTGCCTATTTTTTTGTTCTTTTAAGAAGACAAGGATACGTCTATTCCTTCCCTTTTCTACTAAGAGCCACTCTTATCTATTCTTTTTAGCTAAAAAATGTAAATTTATTTCTGATTAGTTTGCAGATATAAAATAAACCACTACATTTGCATCACAATAAAACCAAGGTGTGTTAGTTCAGCTGGTTAGAATGCCTGCCTGTCACG
>NZ_DYYK01000155.1:0-5759 GCF_020741705.1 Bacteroides coprosuis | reverse complement strand
ATCTATTCACATTATGATGAAATATTAAACTTCTTCAACAATCGATCAACAAATGCTTTTGCAGAGAGTTTTAACGCTAAACTAAAAGCCTTTAGGACTCAACTAAGAGGGGTTACAGATATTAGTTTCTTTCTATTTAGGGTTACTAAATTATTTGCTTAATAAGTTATCCCCCAAGTTTTGCAGGTGATCCGGATATTGCCTATTTTAGACTCATATCACTACCTTTGTCTATTCCAACTTATAAACAACTATGTTTTAAACACTAATTTATTATGAAATATTTATTACTAGGAGTAGCTAGCTTATTTATGATTAGCTGTACTTCTCAAAATGAGACAAAACAAATTGATGCCGACTCTCTAATTAGTTTAGAAAGCTACACTATTCCTATGAATCAGCAAGGTGCTACAATATCAAAAGCAGTGGGAATTGAAGGTGTTCCTACTTTATCACAAGATACTGCTCAAATATTCAACATCAACAATAAAGGAGAGATCACTCTTAATGAAGGTATTCAACTTACTACAAACTCACCTTTTAAATATGAAATAGAATTAACATACGGAGATAAAAAGAAAAGCTTCATCCTCGTAAAAGATGAATTCATCAAAAATGGTGTTATAGCCCACCGTGGTGCATGGAAACATCATGAAGTCAGCCAGAACTCTATAGGAAGTCTTAAAGCTGCTATAGCTCTAGGTTGTGAAGCTGCAGAATTTGACGTATGGTATTCTTTAGACAATGAAATTATTCTTTCTCATGATCCTGAAATCGGAGGTTTAAAACTAGAAGAGAACATAGGTGCTGACTTAAAGAAAGTTGAATTATTGAATGGAGAATTCGTTCCTTCCTTAAATGACTATCTTAAACTCATCAAGACTCAAAACAAGACAAAGGTGGTTTTAGAAATTAAAGTTTCTCAAAAAGGAGCTGAAAGAAATAGAGAACTTACTGATGCTGTAGTAAATGCCGTACACACAGCTAAAGCACAAGCTTGGGTTGATTATATCTGCTTCAGCTTTGATAACATAAAAAGAGTTTCTGAGCTAGATAAAACAGCTCATACAGCATACTTAGAAACAAATAAAGCTCTCGAAGAAATTAAAGAGGCTAAAATATCAGGTATTGATTATCATTTTAGCTCATTCGAAAAAGACTCAACTCTAATTGATCGCTGCAATCAACTAGGTTTAACCACCAATTTCTGGACAGTTAATGAAGAACTAATCATGCAAAAACTATTAAATGCAGGAGCCAGATTCATAACTACTGACGAACCTGAACTTGCACTAAGTTTAGTGCAGAAATAGAGGTCACTATAAATTATAAATAAGGCTATCTTACCATAGGTTGGATAGCCTTATTTATTGAATACAAAAAGGGACCTATTCATTATAAACAGGTCCCTTTTAAACATTTATTTAATTTTTAAAAATCTGCATTATTTGGAGTCCTTGGGAAAGGTATTACGTCACGAATATTTGACATACCTGTAACAAATAATAGTAAACGTTCAAAACCCAATCCAAATCCAGAGTGTGGACAAGAACCATATTTACGAGTATCTAGATACCACCACATATCTTTAAGAGGAATATGATTTTCTTCCACTCTTTGCATTAATGTGTCATAATCTACTTCACGTTCTGAACCTCCTATGATTTCTCCAATTTTAGGGAACAACACATCCATACCACGAACAGTCTTACCATCTTCATTCTGCTTCATGTAGAAAGCTTTAATTTCTTTAGGATAGTCTGTCATAATAACAGGACGTTTGTAGTGTTCTTCCACTAAAAAACGTTCATGCTCAGATGCTAAGTCTGCACCCCAATAAACCGGGAATTCAAATTTGTGTCCCTTAGCCACAGCTTCTTCTAGTACTTTAATACCTTCAGTATATGTAGCACGCTTAAATTCTACTTTTACAACTCCTTGAAGCCTTTCAATAAGACCTTTATCAAAGTGTTCATTTAGGAACTTAAGATCATCCATACAATTGTCTAATGCCCATTGAACGCAATATTTAATAAAATCTTCAGCAAGATTCATATTATCGTTATTATCATTGAAGGCAACTTCTGGTTCTATCATCCAGAACTCAGCTAAGTGACGAGGAGTATTTGAGTTTTCAGCTCTAAAAGTTGGGCCAAATGTATAGATAGCACCTAATGCAGTTGCTGCTAATTCTCCCTCCAACTGACCAGATACAGTTAGGTTAGCTTCTTTACCAAAGAAATCTTCCTTATAATTTATCTTTCCATTCTCATCCTTTGGAACATTATTTAAATCTAAAGTGGTCACTTGAAACATTTCTCCAGCACCTTCTGCATCAGAACCTGTTATCAAAGGAGTGTGGAAATAGAAGAAACCACGATCATGGAAATATTTATGAATAGCATATGCCATATTATGACGAATGCGGAAAACAGCTCCAAATGTATTTGTGCGAGGACGTAAGTGAGCTATTTCACGAAGGAACTCCAAAGAGTGGCCTTTCTTTTGTAAAGGAAAAGAGCTATCACAAACACCCAAAACTTCAATTTCTTTCACTTGAATTTCAGCATTTTGTCCCTTACCCATTGACTCTGTCAACACGCCATTAACACTTATACAAGCACCTGTTGTTATTTTTTTAAGAAGTTCCTCATCAAACTCTCCTAGATCGACGACTAACTGTACATTATTGATTGTAGAACCATCATTAAGTGCGATAAAGTTTACCTTTTTACTACCTCTGCGAGTACGTACCCACCCTTTAACATTGACCATAGCACCAAAGTCTTCTCTCTTCAGCAGGTCAACAATTCTTGTTCTACTAATTATTTCCATACTATTAAAATTCTTATTTAAAACCAACAGCAAGAGAAGTTTTGATATCCTCTTGCTGCTGTATTATATTTATATTAAATTATTCAAAAGATCCCATTTTCAAGAACGAAACTTCTTGTTCTGATAGATAGCGCCATTGACCTCTTCGTAAACCTTTCTTAGTCAATCCTGCAAAGTAAACACGATCTAACTTTGTCACTCTATAACCTAGAGATTCAAAGATACGGCGAACAATACGATTCTTACCAGAGTGAATTTCAATACCCACCTGATTGCGTTTAAACTCATCGGTGTAACCCACCTCGTCAGCCTTAATCAGACCATCTTCAAGCTCAATACCTTCAGCTATTTTCTCTAAATCAGCCTTCACTATGTTTCTATCCAACGTAACATGATAAATTTTCTTTTTATCATATTTGGGATGAGTCAACTTAGAGGCCAAATCTCCATCATTAGTCAACAACAAAACTCCTGTTGTTTTTCTATCTAGACGCCCTACTGGATAAATTCTTTCATCACAAGCATTTTTAACAAAATCCATTACAGTTTGTCTTTCTTGTGGATCATCCATTGTTGTAACACAATCTTTAGGCTTATTCAATAGAACATATACTTTCTTTTCAATAGAAACTAATTCACCATTGAACTTCACTTCATCAGAGCGTTTCACTTTCGTTCCCAACTCCTTAACAATTTCACCATTCACTGTAACAGCACCTGTTTCAATAAATTCATCAGCTTCTCTTCTAGAACACACTCCAGCATTAGCTAAATATTTATTTAAACGAATAGGCTCATTAGGATCAACAAATTGTTGTTTATATTCTATTTGTTTACGTTTAGAATATTTTGCGTTAGGATCATAGTCTTCAGTACGGCGTCTATAAGGACGACCATAGTCTCCTTCTCTCCTATCAGAAGAAAAACTTGGTTTTCTTGAGCGGTAATCCGAGTTACGATCATATCCCCCTCTATTATTATCATAGCCTCTGCTATAACCACCTCTATTGCCTCCGTCTTGATTATCTCTATTATATCTTGGAGTATATTCTCTTCTCTCATTTCCATAAGAGCGTTTATTATCTCCTCCTCTCCAATTATCTCTTCTTCCTTCAGAGTAAGCGTTACCATCATAACGATTGCCTTCGTCTGAATTACGTGAGTATGAAGAGCGATAGTTTCGATTATCTCCGTCTTGACGGGAGTAATTTCTTTTTGGATACTGATTATATGAAGGACGATTACTTCCTTCTCCTTCTTCTCTCCTACGATAGTTTGAACGAGGGGCCTGAGAGGATTTATCGCCACGACGATAAAGGCTCTTTTTGTTTTCTCTATTCGCCTCACGGCCAGTCTGCGGAGAGTCTTGCCAATTTTCGTTTTCTTTGTTCATCTTTTATTCGTAATAAATTAAGCCTCACGGCCAAAACAATTAACTGTAGTATTTTAACGATTACATCCCTGTATAGTTTTGAGGTGTAATAGCCTTTAACTCTTTTTTAAGTTCTTCTTTAATGTCGAGTTCATCTATAAAGTTATGGATAGACTCTTCATTTATTATTTTATTTGTTCGTGTCAATGCTTTCAATGCCTCATATGGATTAGGATAGCCTTCTCTTCTCAAAATTGTCTGAATCGCTTCTGCAACCACACTCCAGCAACTATCTAAATCTCGATGAATTGCTTTTTCATTTAAAAGCAACTTAGTCAATCCTTTCAATGTGCTTTTTATAGCAATAATTGTATGTCCTAAAGGTACACCAATATTTCTTAAAACTGTGGAATCCGTTAAGTCTCTTTGTAGCCTAGAAATAGGAAGTTTCCTTGATAGATGTTCAAAGATAGCATTTGCTATACCTAAGTTACCTTCTGAGTTTTCAAAGTCAATAGGGTTGACCTTATGTGGCATAGCACTTGAACCTACTTCACCAGCTTTTATTTTTTGCTTAAAGTATTCCATCGATATATACTGCCAGAAATCACGATCCAAATCCATAATTATGGTGTTGATTCGTTTCAAAGAGTCAAATAATGCTGACAAATTATCATAATTGGCTATTTGAGTAGTATATTCTTCACGGATTATCCCTAAGTGCTGGGATAAGAAGTTAGCTCCAAATTCTTTCCAATTATATTCAGGATAAGCCACATGATGAGCATTAAAGTTTCCTGTTGCTCCACCAAACTTACCTGAAATAACCACAGATTTTAAATCTTCTAGTTGTCTCTCTAAGCGATAAGCAAATACTTTGATTTCTTTACCTAGTCGTGTTGGAGAAGCTGGCTGACCATGAGTTTTTGCTAACATAGGTATATCTTCCCACTCACAAGCATAACCATTCAACTTGGTTATAATCTCATGTATGGCAGGATAGTATACATTTTCCATAGCCTCCTTTATGGATAAAGGAACTGCTGTATTATTGATGTCTTGAGATGTTAATCCAAAGTGTATAAACTCTTTATACTCATTTAGATCTCCTAACTTATCAAATTCTTCTTTTAAAAAGTATTCTACCGCTTTAACATCATGATTAGTTACAGACTCAATATCTTTAATACGTTGAGCCTCTTTTTCAGAGAAGTTTTCATAAAGAGCACGCAAATTCTGAAAAATCGCTGTATCAATACCTTTTAACTGAGGTAATGGCAACTCACAGAGTGCTATAAAATATTCTACTTCAACTTGTACTCTGTATTTTATGAGTGCAAATTCTGAAAAATAAGAAGCTAAGTCTTCAGTCTTACCTCTATATCTGCCATCAATGGGCGATATAGCTGTTAATAAGTCGAGTTTCATATGTATTTCAAGCTAATTGACAAAGTACAAAACTAACGTTTTTTATCGAGTTATTAAGTATAAGAATACAAAAAGTTAATATTATCATTTAATATCAAAACAAAGACTGACATAGAAGAAGAAA